>NZ_WJID01000048.1:0-11119 GCF_010994055.1 Gracilibacillus thailandensis
CGCTGGACCTCAAGGACCTGCTGGACCGGTTGGACCCGAGGGACCAATTGGACCTGAAGGGCCAGAGGGACCACAGGGGCCTGAAGGACCGGTTGGACCCGAAGGACCTGAAGGACCGGCTGGACCTGTCATAACAGAAACTTCTGGTTTTGCAGCTAACACTTCACAATCAGTTATTTCAGTTATACTTGGAGGTACACCTGTACCTTTACCAGATGCTCAGAATTTAAATGGCATTACAGCCAATGCCGCCAATACAGAATTTACCGTTACAGAAACCGGTCGATATTTCATTCAATTCAATGTAAACTTCACGGCAGGTTTATTAGTGGGCGCACGACTTTTGATAAATGGTACACCATTAGAAAGTTCGGAAAGAAACCCAGTTCTTACAGTTAGTAATCTAAACGCATTTGTTATTACAAACTTAAATGCTGGAGATACCGTTACACTTGAACTATTTGGGCTGTTAGGTCTTGCAACTTTACAAGCTGGGCAAGGTGCTGCATTAACCATCGTACGATTAGATGACACACTTGTGTAATGAAACAAAAGGCTTTTCGTCCGTATTGGACGAAAAGCCTTTGTTTTATAGATTAAGTAGAGGAGATAACAGACAGTGAATACCATGTTAAACCTTAACAATTATATACACTTTCACGTATATCTTTTCTTGGTTCACATAAATCTCCTTCTATATGAACAATTGCTTTATAAAAGGATTGAACACTTAAGCAAAAATCTATATTCAAACATACTTTCAAACCATTTTTATAACTTTTTTCATCAATAATATTGGCATTGCAGTTAATTTGATCTATTGAACACTTAATCTTTGTCCCTTCAGGTGCACAAAGAAGCACTGTTTTCATAATAGATATCGGAAACGTACATAATACAACACAATCATCACTTGCATTCACCATTTTCACCGTTACATGACCTTCTAATAATAGACTTACTTTCTGCAAAGATGACGTATGAAAAGTCTCACTTCGACTAATCTCTTTGCAAACAAGCGGATTCTCTCTATCTGTCCGTATTGGATCTCCATTTTCATCTGATAAAAAGCATGAAACTTTCTTTGGATTGTCATCTATTTTTGCTTCTTCGCAAATCAGGTAATGGACAACTATTGTTAACATCGCCTCACAATTTATTCCATCCCCACAACCATTTGCACATAACACGGAAAGATTTTCTAATTCACCAATCGTCCCGCTGAAAGTATTACTTTCCGATACTTGTGCTATTTCTTCATCGTTAGCAAATATAATCAAATCGCACACACAACTTCCCTTGTGCTCAATCGAAAATGTTGCTGCATGAACCGTATCTCCAACAGCCTGCCAAATAGTTGTTGGGAGGTTGTTCTCACAATTGACATTAAAATTTATACAAATACAATCTTCCATTTCTTTGACACTCTGTCTCACTGGAATGAATTTGCATTTGCTAATATTTTCATCTATTGTAATCCAATCATAAACAATTGGCACTTTTACACAATGTTCGGGCATTCAAACACTCTCCCGTCTATTAGTTTATAGTAGTATATGCCCGTCTAACATAGCCTGTGTAGTCAGTCTTTCATAGTTATGTAAAATAAATAGGTATAACAAATAAGAAATAGGTAAAATAGTGAAGCACAAACAACTAGTTTGGATAGCAACAGTTTTGAAAGGGGTGATAGCGGAAATTCACTCAAAATGAAGGCTCTGGCAAATGCCAGAGCCTCCCATTACTTTAATGTAAAAATGCTAAATACAAGACGAAGATAACAAATAGGAACCACATCACTGGATGAATCTCTTTTACTTTACCTTTAGCTACCTTTGTAATCGGGTAGAAAATAAAACCTACCGCGATACCTGTGGCAATACTATATGTTAATGGCATGGTTACAACTGTTAAAAACGCTGGTACAGCCACATCAAATTCATCCCATGGAATATCTTTTAAGGATGATGCCATTAATACCCCAACAATAATTAATGCTGGTGCGGTCACAGCATTAGTCACTACCCCTAATAATGGTGAAAAGAATAACGCTAAAATGAACAATATGGCTGTTATCACTGATGCGAAACCTGAACGTCCACCTGCACCAACACCAGTTGCAGATTCTACATATGAAGTAGTTGTTGATGTTCCTAAAGTTGCACCTACTACAGTAGCAGCTGAATCTGAGAATAGCGCTTTTCCTGCTCTTGGTAGTTTATTATCCTTTAATAAACCTGCCTTCGAAGCAACTGCAACTAAGGTACCTGCCGTATCAAAAAAGTCGACGAATAAGAACGTTAAAATAACGACTAGCATTTCTAAAGTAAAGACTTCTCCTAAATGAGCAAATGCAGCCCCAAATGTCGGAGCCATACTAGGTACAGGCGCAACAATTTGCTCAGGAATTGGCACCTGACTAAAGATCATCCCAACAATGGCTGTGATGATCATTCCGTAAAATACTCCACCTTTCAACCCGATAGCAAGTAGAATAACCGTAATAACAATACCAAAAACCGCTAATAAAGTAGTCCCCACCGTCAAATCACCTAATGCAACTAGGGTAGACGGATCTGCAATAATAATTTCAGCATTTTGAAAACCAATAAATGCAATAAACAAACCAATACCTGCACCAACTGCCAGCTTCAAAACAGGAGGAATTGCATTAATTACTTTTTCGCGAATACCTGTAAGTGTCAAAATAATAAAGATAATACCCGATACGAAAACACCCGCTAACGCTGTTTCCCATGGAATTCCATGACCTAGAACAACTGAATAAGTAAAAAATGCATTTAATCCCATCCCTGGCGCAAGCGCGATAGGATATTTAGCAAAAACACCCATAATTAACGTACCAATTGCTGCAGCAAGAGCTGTCGCAACAAATACTGCATTCTTATCCATACCAGTTCCATCTGTAGCTAACATATCAGGATTAACAAACAAAATATAGGCCATAGCTAAAAAGGTTGTAATACCTGCTACTGTTTCCGTACGATAGTTTGTCCCCAATCGATCAAATTCAAAATATTTTCTCACTTTTACTTCCCCCCTATAGTTCATTAACCAAACAAAAAACACTCTTAGAGATTCCAAGAGTGTTTCTTTACAATTCGGCGTAGTTTAAATAAAAATAATATATCCTACATCCTCCTCGTAGTCAGAGCAATTTACGGTGCTCTGGTAGAAACTCTTGGGCCATATTCCCAACATTATACGACGAATGTTTATGGTTGATATGAAGTTGCATTAATATATTACTATATTACTAGGCAGCTTTGATTTAGTCAAGACTAAATCCGAATATTTTTTTATCTTTCTATAGTATTGTTCGCTTTTACTTCCTCGAATATTTTAATCCCTTCTGCAGTATCTTCAATCAGAATCGGGCGATTTTTGTTACGCCATAACTTATAGCAATAGTAAAAGTCGCCAACACAACCAGATGTATGTATCGCAAACAGTAAATAGAGGGCCACCCGATTAATGGGAAAAGCAGACGACAACAAGACTAATAAAGTGATAATAACAAAAGGCATGATCACAATCAAAGTGAATTGTTGTTTGTTGTATTTCGTGCCCGGATTAGCTGCATAGAGCATGCCACTTTTGAATCCATATTGCACCTTGGACCCAGGAGCAAATACTTTAAAGAAGATGCCATGAATCCATTCATGCAAGAAGAAGGTAAGGACTAAAGTGATGAAGAAGCTAAAAAAGCCTAAGGCAGTAATCGAGCCAGACAGCTCTGGTGATAAGATTAAACCAACGGCTATCAACACGAAGAACATCACCATAGCCCATACATTCAACCATACAACTAACTTTCGATCAACCAAGATATTGATTTCGTCGATCAACTTTAGGTTCATTTGTATTCCACCTTTTTTCTTTTATTTTAGCATAAATTGGAATAGAAAATCCTAGGTCTCTATCACTTTAATATGCTAACCAAGGCTATGAATCAGAAAAAGTTGATTAACTTGGATATCTACCCTATCGCAGCCAATGGATCCGATATTTATACTACATGATAGCTTTTTTAAAAAAGAAGTCGCAACATTTTTAGCGTTGCGACTTCTTTTCTATTCTCATATATTACTTTTCTTAAAAAATCTATCAAATTTAATGTAACGAAATACATTCTTGATAAATGCTGTGATAGCAAAAACCACTATTAAAATTAATGTAATTGTAGCTCCCGGGGGAGTACCTACTTGATAAGAAGCGACTAAGCCACTTAACATCCCTATTAATGCAATAACTATTCCAATTAAAATAACACCATTGAAACTTTTACTTAAGCGCATCGAGATAGCAGCAGGTAAAACGATGATGGTTGAAACCAACAAAGCCCCAACGATAGGCATAATCACAGCAATGGTTATCCCTGTTAATACATTAAACAAAACAGACATCGTTTTGATAGGCAGACCAGCGGTGAAAGCTGTTTCTTCATCAAATGTCAAAATATACATAGGTTTTCGAAAAACTAAATATAGTAGACTAATAATAATGGTTAGCACTAATAACATCCATACTTGCTGCTCACTAATGGTGACGATCGAACCAAATAAAAATTGGTTCATACTTAAAGTTGCTCCGCCATCATTTAACCCCATCAGGACTAATGCTAGAGCCATTCCGGCTGACATCAAAATCGCAATAGAAATTTCCGAATAAGTGCGATAGACCGCACGCAAATATTCAAGTAATATCGCAATCACCGCTACCACTAACATATTAGTCCATGTTGGATTAACACCAATTAACAAGCCCAGTGCTACACCTGCTAAGGAGACATGTGATAAAGTATCTGCCATTAGAGATTGTCTACGTAAAATTAAAAACAAGCCTAAAACTGGTGCAATTAATGATATTAAGAGTGAGGCTTGGAAAGCTCTTTGCATGAATCCATGGAAAAACATCTCCAAGGCGAGTCCTCCTTCCTCACTAGCTCAATATGTTTATCAGCATAGTGGCGAATTTCTTCATGATCGTGGGTGACCATTAAAATACCTTTACCATGTTCTTTACAATTGTGTTCCAGTAACTTATAGAATTCTTCTCGAGAATTCATATCCATACCTGTAGTAGGTTCATCTAGTACGAACAAATCAGGATCTGTTGCAAATACACGCGCGAGAGAAATTCGCTGTTTTTGTCCACCAGATAGTTCTCCGATTTTCTTATGCCGCATGTCCCACATTCCCACTGATTCAAGTGAACGTTGGACACGCATCTTATCTTCTTTATCTAAACGTTTAAACCATTTACCTCTCTGATAGCGCCCAGATTGCACAAGCTCCAGTACAGTGCTTGGAAAGCCAGCGTTAAAGGATGCAACTTGCTGGGAAACGTATCCGACAACTAACTTCTCACCAAAACGATTTTGGGAAGCGATTCGGACACTACCTTTCGATGGCTTAAGTAACCCCAAAATATTGCGTAATAGTGTCGTCTTTGCTGCACCATTTTCTCCTGTTAGCATTACAAAATCTTCTGCATCTACTTCAAATGAAATATTTTCTAACACTGGTTCTTCTTCGTACTGAAAGGCAAGGTTTTTCACTTCAATATAATGCACCATTAAGCGACCTTTCTTTTATGATATTCTTTCGACTTATGATTTAAAAATCCTGTTATTGAACACTTAACTGTAAAGCTTCCAAGTTCTGACGCATTGCATCGACGTATCCTAGATCCTCTGCTTGTAATTCTTCAGACAATACTTCTAAATCATACATAGCTGCTGTCTCTGTTCCTGTTTCAGTAGCGACAGTTTCTGCTATTGCTGAATTAGCGCCCTGTTGATAATAAATAACTGGAACATCATGCTCTTCCACTAGGTTTGCAATTTCAGCAATACGTGATGGACTTGGTTCTACTTCTGTAGATAAACCGCCAATAGCGATTTGCTCTAAATTATATCGGTTTGCAAGGTATCCAAATGCTTGGTGTTGCACTACAAAAGCACGATTCTCTGCATCCCAAAGTTTTGCTTGATATTCTTCATCTAATGCTTGAAGCTTTTCATTAAAGGCTTCCGCATTTTCTTCATAAATTTCTTTTCCGTCTGGATCTGCTTCAATTAGTGCATCACGAATAACATTCACTTGTTCTTGTGCTAATACCGGATCTAACCAAATATGTGGATCGTGTGATTCATGATCATCAATGATAATGGACACTGGCTCAGATTCCGCATACGTATTATGATCGTTGTCATAAAGTACCGCTTTGACTTCAAAGCTTTCTCCAGTCGTTTCATATTCAAAGTGATCGGTTTGCTGATCAGATACAACTTCCCATTCCTCATCTTCACTTTCACGTGTAAACCAGTGCCAATGATCATACTCTATATCTCCATCGAGCTGAGCAACAAGTGTAACTACATCTCCTGTATGATAATGATCCGCCAAGCCGGCGATTTCCATGGTATCATTTCTATGTTCACTATCTTGACTAGATTTCTCATCATGAGTATGTTCCTCTTCGTGACCATGTTCGTGGTCATGCCCAATTTCTTCACCATGACTATGATCGTGTCCTTCATGATCATCTATAACAATTTCTACTGGCTCTGATTCTGCATATTCATTATGTTCATCATCGAAAAGTACCGCTCGAAGTTCGAAACTTTCTCCGGAGGCTTCATATTCGAATACAGGTCCTACTTGATCCGAAACAGTCGCCCATTCCTCATCAGCACTTTCCCTTGTATACCAGTGCCAGTGATCATATTCTGCATCTTCATCTAATTCCGCTGTTAATTCGATCTTGTCACCAGTGTGATAATGATCTGCAACTCCTTGAATGTTTATATTTCCAATAGCTTCTTGATTTTCCTCGTCCTCATGATCATGGTCATGATCTGAACCTTCAGTATTAACTAAATCAACACCATCTGCTGTACGAGCTATTACAAGATCATCGTTCTCTACTGTATTTAATAAACTCTCTACCCAATGTTCCATTTCTTCACTGCTATACACCAATACATCTGCTTCATTAACACCTGCTACATCTTGTGCGCTTGGTTCATAATGGTGTGCATCTTCTCCGGCAGAGACCATCAGTGATACATCCGCTCGATCCCCTGCTACTTGTTGCGTAAATTCATACATTGGATAAAACGATGTGACAACTGATAACTTTTCATTTGCAGTGCTTTCACCCTCATTTTGATTACATCCCAAGAGAGTAGCACACATAATGAAACTAAATAAAACAGTGACTAACCAATTTCTTTTCATTATCCATTCTCCTTACACCACTTTATACGTAATGATTACGATTTAGACACTAAAAAAATACCTTCTTTGTTATATTCATTACATTTTTTATTATCTTATGATAAAGTCAGACTTCCCTCAGGTTTGTTAGCCCTTGAGGGGTAACAAATTCTTATCAAACCATTGGAATAACGTCGTTCAAACAATTAATGTGCTAGCATTTCCTGAACGATTCCATCCTTATCTAATTCGGAAGGATAATACGTTGGCCAATTCGTAACTTCCTCTAACAGTTCTTCACGATCATCTCCCCAATATAAGTGATAATGATGAGAATCGACCGGGAATATATTATGATCACTAAATTGAATATACTGAGGCATTTCACCTGATCCATCCACTAATTCAAATATAAATCGTACACCTCTATTACCTGCTTCATAAGTAAGAATCTCGTAACCATCTGATTTGTACTCTCCTGAATATTCATTTCCATTTTCAAAAAAGGTTACCTGGCCACCCTCAATAATGATGCGCTCAACATCCGTTTCGTATCCAATAGTGTAGTACTCCTTATACTCTTCTGCTGTCATATCTCCATCTTCTGCTTTATGTTCAAACACTTCATCTAAATCTCCAGATAACAGATATGGATAAACAGATTGCCAATCCCCTTCCCAATCTGACAATTCACGATCTTCTACTTGACTATCTTCAAAGTAACCTTCATAGATTTGTTGACTTTCTTCATCATGTCCATGATGGTCATCAATGATAACTTCAACTGGTGCGGACTGAACACTAGGCTCGTGATCATCGTCGAATAAAACTGCTTTAATTTCTAATCCATCGACTGTCGCTTCACCTGTAAACGTTTCTGACTCCTGTCCTGAAACAACTTCCCATTCAGCTTCTTCACTTTCTCTACTATACCAGTGCCAATGATCGAAATCCGACTCTTCTTCTAACACTGCAGTAAGCTCAATTGTATCTCCTGTATGGTAGTGGTCAGCAACTCCTTCGATTTCAATACCTTCGGGTGCTTCAATATTTTCTTCTTCATCTTCATGGTGGTCATGTTTCTCATCTGTATGTACTTCTTGTTCTTCTCCCTCTGTTCCATCCACTTGCTCACCTTCTGTGCCTTGACATGCAGTTAGATAAAAACTGATTAACAATAAAATTGATAAACTAGTAAGTAATCTTTTCATTCTTCTTCCCTCTCCTATTCATTTTTTCTATAATCATCATTATTACGTTTTGGATAGTAGCATTTATTTATCTTCTCGACCAATAGATTTAACTTTAAGCCTACCTAGCAACGTTCTCCTTTCTATAAAGAATCAATATAACTATCCAAAGAAGCTCAAATCGTAATCATTACGATTACATGATATTATAAACCATTAAACTCGAAACGTAAATAGTAATGATTATGATTTATGCGATATTAGTCATTTTGTTTGGGAGTCGTTAGGAAGTTGGTCATCTTTTGATAGAAACTATTATTCTTTTAGCTTTATCGTTATGAAGAACAATTTAAAACCATTTGCTTTCTTTAAGAAGTGCGTTTTGCTTGTTAAAACGGTCTAAACTCGGTAATAATAAGAAAACACATTTTAAAAAATCGGAGGATTAAACGATGTTCGTCTATACACGAAAAGCAACGATACATGATGCAGAAGCAATCATGTCGATTTTAAATGATGGAATTGCCTATTTAAAGGAGCAAGGGGTGCCACAATGGCAAAATGGGGAAGGCCCGACACCTGAATTAATTAAACAGGATATCAAAAAAGGATATGCACATGTCTTAATCTACGATAACAAGGTAGCTGGGTACGGTGCGTTAGTTCCTGGACCAGAAGCGCCTTACGAAAATATAACGGAAGGATCATGGGAAGAACAAGAAGATTCTTACATCGTTATCCATAGAATTGCGGTAGATTTACATGTCCGTGGAAAAGGGTTATCTAAAATATTATTACATGATTTAATTGTACTCTCACGTCAAATGGAATTTAAAGATGTACGTGTTGATACATATCCGAAAAATGAGATTATGCAAAAAGTGATTGTGAATGCAGGATTTAATTATAGTGGAATGATCTATTTTCCTATTGAACACGGAGAGCGTAAAGCATATCAGCTTTTGCTTGATTGATAGTTAGACTAAGAATAGCCCAAACCTGATGGTGGTTACCCCCAAAGTTAGAGTTTTATTATGAAGCTGATTGGCTGAATTGAGTTCGGTATTCAACTGGACTCAATCCAGCCCTGGTGATACGGATAGGGCAGTTCCTTGGAAGGGGGCGAGTTCATTTTCCAAAGACTTGGCTTTCGGATGACGGAGTTCTTCGCCAAATCTTAGAATAACAATAACCGATAGTTTGTTTCATTATAGAGTTTCGTGCCGTTCGTGACTTCAACAACAAGCCCGTTGGGTTTGCTGATTAGTAGCGGCAGCATGTAGTGACTTATAATGATATGGATGTCTATGGCCAGATTTAGCATACGCATCCCGTTTTCTAATGAATGTTCCCACACAGGGACATTCCACTCTACCATTTATTCGCCGCCCCAGATATTGTTGACCAAATTATTCGGTTGACCATGCCCGCGTTCAATTCCAGCGATTAAAGCCTGAATCTGAATAGGATCGAGGTGATCGATTGGCACCGCAATTCCGGTGCCATCCGCCTGATCAACCAATACAGCGGTTTCTTCACTCGTTTTCGTCGGTTTTATTCAGAGCACCTCGTCCTTGTTGTACGTCCAGTGACATAGACCGTTGTACCTGTAGCCCCCAATTCAATGGCGCTACCTATGCCTGCCCCCCCCGAGTTCCTCCAGCTACAAAGCCACTTTCCCTGACATAGGCTTCATCATTGCTACCTCTCTTTCTTCTTTAGAGTTAAGTAGTAGTCCCTTGTACTTTTATCAAACTTCTCTATAGCGTATCTCAAGGTGACTCTGGGCATGGTGTGAGCGTGTTTATTTAAGAAAGATTTCAGCTTATCTTCGTCTTTCTTGCCAGCTTCACGAATAAAACTGCCCACAGCCTTGTTGATTAAATCTTCAGGATCATGTACCAAAATCTCAGCGATAGCAAATGTGTCCTCCGTGTTGCCGGCTTTGATAAAGCTATACGTACTTACCATAGCTGTTCTTCGTTCCCAAATATTAGAGGAGTGTGCCATTTCGTACAGTTTATCCTTTGGTTTATCCAACAAATAAGTCCCGATTACAGAAGGTGCCGCTCTATCAACGAAATCCCAGTTGTTGATTCGATCATGTCTCCGTATATATAGATCGTACAAAGCTTGCCTGTTTTCCTCCGGGAGTTTCTTGGCTTTGGCCTGAAAATCCATAATGCTCACAGCGCCCATTCTCACTTCATAATAATCGCTTTCCAGAAGCCGTTCGACTTCGCTTAAAGTCATATCCTTAAATTGCTTAGCAATTTGGAATACCGTACGCATGTTAAGACCTAAGCACTTCGTGTTTTCATCCGAACCTTTAAAAAACTTTTTCACTTTTTCGATTTCCGCTTCATTTTGATGTTGCTGCAACTCATGTATAAAGCGTTCAGAGGTATAAGTATCCAAGAATGCAAAACTCCTTTCGATTTGTTGGAATAAAAGTATAGCATACTAACGATTCCCATATTTCTTCTAGATTGCTACAAGCGAGGAATCACTCCTTAAATAAACGCGAACAACGAGCTATCAACTGCGCTTTATTTGCTCAGACTGATCTGTTTCTTAAACGAGACATTTCCGTTCCGTTTGATGATTGTAGATTGAACTACCCCCACTTAACCTCCTTTCAGGATATTTGAAGTGGGGGATTCTTGGGAACAGAGCGTACTTATT
>NZ_WJID01000049.1:0-51842 GCF_010994055.1 Gracilibacillus thailandensis
ATTCAAACCTCAAATTTCTTCATAACAGGAATGCTCCTTAAATATAAAAATCTGATCAATCGGTTCATTAAAAATACGTGATAATTTCATAGCTATGAGGAGAGAGGGCATTAATTCCTCACGTTCAATCAAACTAATCGTTTGGCGCGAAACTTTTGTTCGTTTAGCCAGTTCAGTCTGATTCAATCCATCCCTTGCACGTAATTCTTTCAGTCTTGTCTTCAATCTTGTCACCTCGCATGTTTTTCTATCTTATTCACAGTTACATGAACGAGAAATCCTATACATATTTCCATTGTAAAGTATCCTTGTTATTTTGACAAGTATTTTTGTCATTATGAACACTTTTATTGTCAAGAGGTGGTAAAACATAAGCACCCCAAAAAGACTCGCGCATCATTTTAAGATGATCGAGTCTTTTGGGGTGCTTCAATATTATGATTCATTCGTGATACTGGAAAGTTCCATGTGGTTTCTATTTATCAGTCACTTTTGAGTATTTACCAGTCACTTTCACATACTTATCAGTCACTTTTAATCATTTATCAGTCACTTTTAAATGCTACTTCATTAAACAGAGGTTGCGCCTTGTCCGCCATCAATTCTGTAATATGCTCCAGAAACAAAGACATATCCAAGGAAGAGAATACAACTAATCCACCAAAATAGTTATACTTGCATCTTCTAACTTACTTGAGCTAGCATGTAGCGTTATCTCTCCTTGATCAACTCCTGCTCTAACAAATGCTAGCAGCTTACCATGATATACCTTTCTGCTAGATTCATAATACGGTTTTAAATCTTGAATATTACCGTTTTCCATTCCGATAAGTTCACCAGGTCCTTCTATCGATAAGTGGATTTCATTATCCGCAAGATAGACAGGGTTACCATCGGAATCTGTGATTTGCATTTCAATATGAGCTATATCTTGCCCATCAGCCTTTAGATGATGACTATCTGTAACCATATCAATATAGTAAGGTGTGGATGGTGTCATTAATTGACAGTTATGTTCATTTCCTGATTCATCTTTTGCGATAACCTCTAATAACCCGCTTTCAAATGATACATCCCAGGATAAATAACTATCTTTTTCTCCTTTTCGCTTCACACCTAATGATTGCTCATTTAAGAATAATTCCGCTTCTTCACAATTGGTATAGCAAAACACTTCCAGTTTTTCATTCTCTTGCCATTCCCAATGTGGATCGCCTTTCCATCTAGAATGATGATCTCTTTCGTCTTTGGGTTTAGCTGCTAAATATACCATTGGCTTATCGCTCCAAAGACTCTTTCGATAGTAAAAACTAGATTTCTTATTTCCTGCCAAGTCTAAAAATCCAGCTGGGGAAGCTCTGACAGGCCAGCCTTTTGCTTCACCTAGGTAGTCAATACCAGTCCATATAAATTGCCCACTTATTTCATCGTTATCTTTAACAATC
Organism: Gracilibacillus thailandensis; assembly: GCF_010994055.1. Lineage (NCBI taxonomy): Bacteria > Bacillati > Bacillota > Bacilli > Caryophanales > Bacillaceae > Gracilibacillus > Gracilibacillus thailandensis. Next base: position 1,446 of record NZ_WJID01000049.1, read on the forward strand.
AACCAATCTTCCAATCCAGGACTATTTTCGCTCCCATATATCACATGATTCGGATATTTATTGATGTCTTCTTTGTATAAGTGCTCTTTATAGTTATAGCCTACTACATCGAGAGATTGCGCATAACCGGTTAAGTTAGACAATTCCGGATAGGCTAACGCAGAAGTAACTGGTCTTGTCGTATCACACTCTTTTACATAGTGAACTAGCTGCTTGGAAATAGTCGCTAACCGCTCAGCATTCGGTTTATCAGGATCATAGATTCTTTCTTGCTTAGGTTTGTTTGCGTCATTATTCCCTGTCATTGACTGAAAAGAAGGGTGACAATACGGATCATTGGGGTAATCTATTTCATTACCAATACTCCACATGATAATGGATGGATGATTTCTGTCCCTTAAAACCATCTCTTTTAAATCCATCTCTCCCCATTGCGGAAAATCTTCATAATATCCATAATGTTCAGGGGGATATACATTATGCCCAACTGCCCATTTATTTTTAACACCTTCCCATTCATCAAAAGCCTCATCCATTACTAAAAAGCCGAGTTCATCACATAGATCTAATAAGTGAGGCGCAGGTGGATTATGTGCCGTTCGTATGGCATTGCATCCCATCTCTTTTAAAGCCTTTAATCTTCGGACCCATACTTTTTTTGGTACCGCTGCTCCCAAGCCGCCAGCATCATGATGAATACACACACCTTTTATCTTCATATTCTCCTGATTTAGAAAAAAGCCTTTCTTTGCATCAAAGGCAATCGAGCGTATACCTGTTGTCGTAATGACTTCATCCTTCACTTCTTCATTTACCACAACCTCTGTTACTAATTGGTATAAGTGAGGATGGTCTGGAGACCATAAAGCTGGATTCTCCAGTTTTATCTGTTGTTCCACCTTTCCTGTTGAGAATGAATCAACCGTGATAGATTCTTGCGCTTCACCAACTCTTTCACCTTCCATGTTGACCAATGTTTGCTGAATAATCACTGTTTCAGCTGTCTCTTGTTCATTCACTACCTGTGTATCAGCTTGCACAATTGCTTCTGTGTTAGAAACTTGTGGTGTGGTGACAAATACACCATATTGATCAACGTGAACAGGATCAGTAATCGTTACATATACATCACGATATATACCAGAGCCAGTAAACCAACGAGAGTCTGCCACGTCTTTATGATTAACTTTTACTGAAATTACATTCACATCATCTTCCTTCACAAATTCTGTGATGTCGTATGTAAACGTACTATAACCGAACGGCCTTTTTCCTAAATAGTTACTGTTGCACCATACCTGTGAATGATTATAAATCCCTTCAAACGTAATGAACACTTTCTTATTGTCTGCATTAGCCGGTAGCTTGAATGCTTTTCGATACCAGCCAACACCTCCCGCTACATAACCTGTACCACTAGAATATTGTTGAGAGAAAGGCTCCTCGACGGACCAATCATGTGGCAGGCTGATATTGCGCCACTTAGAATCATCAAATCCTTTATACCATGCTTTCGGCTCATCACCTCGATAAAATTTCCAGTCTAGATTCAAATTTTGCTGTAATCTACTATTATTCATGCAGCACACTCCTTCTGATTTAGTATTTCTTTTATGCTATGCAGCTGATGTTAAGTTTCGATTCCTTTCTTCTGTCTTTTTAAAAGCTACGTAAGCAAACCTCATCACTACTAAACACATCACACTTCCAGAGAAAAATAATAAAATAATAGGAATAGATGCTGTTATATACCATACAACAAAGCCTACAAATAAAATGTAAATCGTTCTTAGCGGATAGGAGGCACCGATAATAAAGGCATACTTAAAGCACTCCATCAACTTAATGTCATAATGGACATAGACAGGAAAAACAAAGAACAACATCATCATATAGTAGAAACTAACTGTTACAAGTAAAAGCAGCATCACTATATATTGCATACCTTCCATATTTCGAACTAGCAGGTAATCAGCATATAGCACTAGACCACCTACTGAACTTATATAGCCTAAGAGATTCGCTTTCAAAAAACTGCCTTTGTAAGCATGGATAAAAGTCTTCGTTACTGAAACATCGGTATTTCCTTTCATCCATTTTCTTACTACCGTATACATGGCTACTGTTGCAGGAAACAAACCTAAGAACCCTAAGCCAAGGATAGAAAAACAAATCCATAACAAATTAACTAAGCTCAACTTCATGATCCAATCTGAAACTTTATAAATAAATGAAGAGGTATAAGTTGGCATTTTATTCAACCCTTCCTATCTAGCTTTTAACTGCCCCTGCGACACCTTCAATAAAGTATCTTTGCATGATAATAAAGATAATCATAACTGGTAAAAGAGATATCGTCGCACCTGCCGCCATACCTGAAAAGTCTACTGCATAGGTTTGAACGAAATTTTCCATTCCGACCGCTAATGTTCTTAGTTCCGGTTTACTAATCGTTAAGACTAGTGGTACTAGGAACGAACTCCAGGTCCAAATAAATTGCATGATGGCCGTAGTTGCAACAATAGGCATGCTTAAAGGGAGCATTACTTTTGTGAAAATCGTTAAAACGCCAGCTCCATCGATTTCTGCTGCCTCTTCAATTGATTTTGGTAAATTCGCAAAAAAGGAAGCAAACATTAAGATAAATAACACATGGGCCCCTGATGACTCCGCTACAATAATCCCTAATATGGAGTTATCCAATCCCATTGCATTAACTAACTTAAATAATGGGATAATCGTATATCCTTTGGGAATAAACATGATTGCCACGACGCAGATCATAATCGTTTTCTTTCCAGGAAAATCAATTCTACCTAAGGCATAGCCTGTTAAAGAGGAAAGTACGATAACGATAATTACAGTAGAAACAGTAAATATAACGGTGTTCCAAAAATACCCAGAGAAATTAGCTGTGATCCATGCCTCTGAATAGTTTTGCCACTGAAAGTCTTCTGGTATTAACTTCGTACCACTTGTTAAAAACTCTTTATTGGTTTTTAAAGAAGAAAACACCATCCAAACGAAAGGATAGATCCACACAATTCCGAACAGAAGTAAAAAAACGTGTATCATAACCCTAGCTGATTTGGTAGTAATCATAGTGCTTTCACACCACCTTTTTTCTTTTTATTTCCTTTCAGTTTAATGATTTGTTTACCAAAGGAAGCTGCACCAAAAACCATACTAATAGCAAAGGTAAACAATCCTAGTAATACGCCTGCTGCAGAAGCATATCCCATTCTGACTTGCCCTCCACCTAATTGGCTCGAAAAAGCGTAATTATAGATAAACAAATCCATCGTTTCCGTCGCAAAGTTAGGACCACCATTAGTAAGCGTCTTCACCAAATCAAACGCATTAATCCCACTTACTAAAGAAAGCAAGATAATAACAGCAGCTATTGGTTTCAAAAGTGGTAATGTGACATGTCTTAATGTCGCCCAGAAACCGGCTCCATCAAGTTGAGCAGACTCATACAGTTCATTTGGTATGGATTGTAAACCGGCTAACCAATATACCATATTGATCCCTAACCCTTTCCAAGAACCAATCACAATTAAAATAATAACGGCAAGAACCGGATCAGTTAACCATGGAATCGGCTTATCGATGATATTAAAGTCAACAAGTAACTGATTAAAGAAACCATTGATACCAAATATACTTCCCATAATGATCCCTACAATGGCAGTAGTGGTAACAACAGGTAAGAAATAGATAGCGCGGTAAAAGCCTTTGCTTTTTAACTTTTGGTCATTTAAGATAATCGCTAAAATTAATGCACCACCTACACCTAGTAACGTTGTACCTAAAATATAATAAATGGATACTAACGCAGAGTTCCAAAACCTTCCTGAAGTCAATAATTGCTGGTAGTTCGCTAACCCAATAAAATCATTTAACGGACCAATGCCACTCCATTCATAGAAGGAATAGACATAACTCATCACAATGGGATAAGCAGAAAAGATAAAGAAGACAATGATTTGTGGAGCAAGAAAGATATAAGCCCAAATTGTTTTTCGTTTCTGAAGCGTTTTTAAATTTGATGTATCTTTGTTAGTCGATTTCTGACTTAATTCCATATTGTTTGCCAACTTCCATCACCCTTTCATATTTTAGTTAGGAAAAGGATACATCACTATAGTCTCGCTCGCACCAGACTATAGTAATGTCAACTGCCTACCTTAATTCATCATACTTATCCACTGTAAATGGCTCGAACGGCTCCCAGTTCGGATAAATATAATCATCTTGAGAAACTTCAGGAAATTCGTCTAATGTTTCCATAAAGGCATCCTTCATATCTTGATCAATTTGCTCTATTTCGCTATCAATATCATCTATATTCCCTGTGATATAACCGACAACTGCATCACCAATCCCACCAACTTCGAGTTTATTTCGATATGCACGGTTGAATTCTACAATCTCTGGATTTAATTCTGCCGGTTTTGGAACTGGAATGGCTAATTGACTTTCTAATTCAAGGATATCGTTATATTGTTCAAAAGGTGGCTCTCCCCCAACATCTTCTTTCGCAGGTAAACCAGCACCAGTATTGACATAAACAGTCTCATGGAGATGATCTAATGCGTATTCTAAGAAAATCTTAACTTCTTCCCAATGCTCTGTATCATTACTAACTCTGATACTTGTAGCTTCAGAACCAGCATGATAGTAATAAGGATTTCCATCTTTCGTTGGTAGAGGTGCTACACCCCAATTTTCGAATTCGCTTTCCACAACTAATTGTCTGCCAACCCAGTCACCACTCCACAAAAATGCACTTTGTCCAACAGAAAATAAAGCTTCTGCTTCACCTAATCCGATCTCAACACTTTCAGGTGACATTAACCCTTCATCTAATAACTCTTTAATAAATTTAGCGCTTTCAATTTTACCTTCTGTATAAACTTGAGGTACTCCCTCTTTATAGTTCTCTTGCCAAGGTACTTCAGGCGTAATAGCAGTACCCATCATAGAAACTAATTGTTCATTCGCCCACCCTGGATTATTCCAAACAATCGGATAAACACTTCCATTCGATTCATCCACAATCGTTTGACCTAACGCTTTGAACTCTTCCCATGATGCAGGAATATCATCCTCCGTTAACCCTAACATGTCAAAAACGTCTTTATTATAGTACATAATCATTGCTTTACTTTGTGGTGCTGCTAACGGAAAACCATAAACAGATCCATCTGCTGTTGTACCATTTTCATACCATGTTCCATCTTGGAATTGCGCTTTTACATCTTCCGTAAATATTTCATCTAGATTTTTGACAGCATCAACTTCCATTAATTCTGATAAATCTACGATATTGGTCCACATATCAGGCAAGTTGCCTTCTGAAAGTGCGGTTCTTAGTTGTGTCTCAGGTTCCGGTGTGTCTTGTGTTTCTATTCTTATTCCAGGATGCTCTGCCTCAAAATCTTCAATTAATTGAGCAAATCCTCCCCGTAATTCTGAATATCTATTCCATAGTGAAAGAGTAACAACATCTTCATCTCCATTTTCAGAATCAACACTCTCATTATCACTACAAGCTCCTAAAATGAACACAACAGACATTATTAGAATGAATAATAAACTAAATTTTTTCACCATTACACTCCCCTTTTTCTTATCATAATTTAGTTGCGCGATAGCATGTATATAGCTATACACCACCTCCTTTATCGTCATCCCTAACAAGTATTAGTAAGCGCTATCATTCCTTAAGAAGTTAAATACTATATAGGGAGAGCATTTGTTATTTATCTAAAGCAACTAGTTAGTAACCGGTTACTTTAATGATCTAATAATAGCAACCGGTTACTATTTCGAGGTAAAAAAGTAATCTGATAGTAACCGGTTACTAACTAGTGAAAAAATAAAATACTATTACTAAATCGTTGATTCTCTTACAACTAAATGAGGGTCAATGAAAAGATTTTCTGCTTTACTATCAGTAGTTTTCGATTTTATTAACATATCTACTGCTTTTTCTCCCAACTCATTATATGGATGACTGACAGAGGTAATTTCAGGTATAGAATTCTGGGTTAATTCACTATCATCGAATCCTACAAAAGAGAAGTTATTGATTTTCTTTTGATGACACAGCTTTAATGCCCCGATAACAACTAGGTCATTAATACCTATGATCGCTGTTGGTAAATTATGTTTGTTTACTTCCAACATTTCCTCCATTGCTTCTTTACCACGTTTGACATCATATCCACTATAAATTTGCCAACTGTCCACAACAGCTAATTTGTGTTTCTCTAAATTTTGCCTAAAAGCTTCTACCTTGATGTCTGTAGTGGTAATCCCTGTCATCCCACCGATCAAGCCAATCTTTGTATGTCCTTGTTTGACTAGGTGGTCGATAATTAATTCTATGCCCTTGGCCTCATTTGTAGAAATACTCGGGCATTCAAGTGTTTCCATTCTGCCATTAACAAGTATGACTGGAATTTTTTCGATGACATACTTTAATTCATTGATCTCCGACACTTCAGGATGGGTCTTATTTATTCTTCCACCCATAAAAATAATGCCTTCAACTTGTCGTTCAGATAATACTCTTAAATGCCTTGACTCCAATTCACTACTATTCATAGAGTTACATAAAATCAAAGTATATCCCTTAGTAAGTGCGTATTTTTCAGCTTCGATGAATACTTGAGCAAAGAAAGGGTTTGTGATATCAGGAAGAATAACCCCTATCATCTTGGATTCTTTCTTTGTCAGACTTCTTGCAACCGCATTTGGTTGATAATCATATTTTTCAATCAAATCGAAGACCTTTTTCTTCGTTTTCTCACTTACTGGATAATTCCCTGCAATTACTCTAGAAACAGTAGCAGATGAGACGTTTGCTTCCCTTGCTATATCGTATATAGTGATTGATTTTTGTTTCATTGTATGCTCTTCCTTCTCCCTATGTAACCGGTTTCTATACAATGTACACTACACTCGAAGTATTGTCAATTCTATTTTTGTAATTTTCAAAAAATAGATCAATAGTTTCATAGCGGTTGGAAGAATGGAGAGTAGAACTTAACAACATATGACGTAAAAAAAGGGACTAGTTCTTATCAAGCCCCCTTTTTAAAACACCTCTTTATACCCCTAATAAATTAGGTAAAAATAACGTCAAGGTTGGAAAGTATGCAATGATTAATAATGCTATTATCATAGCAATGTAAAAGGGAAGCATTCCCTTGGTTGCTTCTTCTATCGATAGGTTACCAATAGCTGAACCGACAAAAAGAACTGAACCAACAGGGGGAGTTACTAATCCTACCCCTAAAGCTAACATTAATACTACACCAAAATGGATAGGATCCATCCCGATATCTGTTGCAACTGGCAGTAGAATAGGCGTTACAATTAAAATAAGCGGTGCCATATCCATAATGATCCCTAGTAGTAATAAAATTATAATGATCATTAGCAACGTAATTGCTGCATTTGGAGAGAAATTAATCAATCCATTTGAAACAATTGAGGGAACTTCTAATAATGCCAATAACCAACCAAAACCTGAAGAAGCCCCAATTAAAAATAATACCATTGCTAATGTCTTAAACGTTTTTTGTAAAATAACTCCCATTCTTGAAATCTTGATATCCCGGTAAACAAAAAAAGTAATGAAAAACGCGTATAATACTGCGATAGCAGCAGATTCTGTAGCAGTAAATATGCCCGTTAAAATCCCACCAATAATAATTACTATAGTAAATATACCTAATAAGCCTTCGCGAACAATTTTAGGTACTTCTTCTTGTTTAATCACTTCTCCACGGGAATAGTTTTTCTTCACTGCTATCACATATGTCAGGATCATTATGGCTAGTCCTAGTAATACTCCAGGAATAAGCCCACCCATAAAAAGTCCTCCAATGGAGACCCCTCCAGCAACAGTAGAATAAATGATCATATTATGACTAGGAGGAATTAATACCCCTTGCACAGAACTAGAAATGGTAACGGCAATCGAATAATCTGTATCGTACTTTTGTTTTTTCATTATTGGAATTAAAACAGATCCTAATGAAGATGTATCAGCTAATGCTGAGCCAGATATACCTCCAAAGAAACTACTAGCCAATACGTTAACCATGGCAAGTCCACCTCTGATTTTTCCAATAATAACATTTGCTAAATTAATTAATCTTTTCGAAATGCCACCCTCATTCATAATTTCACCAGCAAGGATAAAGAAGGGAATTGCTAATAAAGAAAAGGAATCTAACCCTGAAGCCATTTGTTGTATAATTGCAGCAGGACTGATACCCATATAAATTCCTGTACCAATCGAAGCTATAGCAAGGGAAAGTGCAATTGGAACTCTAAGCAATAATAAAAATATAAAACCACCAATTAAAATTAATATCTCCATTATTTCACCCCTCTACTCCATCGTCATATTCTGGATGTAATCCTTCTATAAACAATAACTCAATACCATTAATCGTTATAAAGAAACCCGATACTGGAATTGCAGCATATAGAAAGCTTGAGGAAATTCCCAATCCTGCCATGGTAGAATAATTCATCAACAACATAAATTCTGTTCCAAAATACATTAAGATAACACCCAAGATAATAATTAAAACTTTTGCTATATTATCAATTAACCTTTTAATTTTCTCATTAAATTTCTTAATGAATATCCCTACGGCTATATGGAGTTTTTCTTTAAAACCATAGGCGATACCAAAGAAACTAATCCAAACAAATAATACGCGTGCAAGTTCTTCTGACCAGGCCGGTGTAAAATTTAAAAACGTTCGAGTAAATATTTGAAATAGTATCGTTAGAACGATAATGCCAATTAAAGTTACAGATAGAACTAGCATTACCTGATCTATTACCCTCTTAACTTTTATTAACGCTTTCATAAGGATCCTCCTCATTGATGTGCTTTTCATTTATCATCGTTGGACAATCTTTCAATCCATTCACTGTATTCATCACCGTATTTATCATAGACTGATTGCACGGCTTCTCTCCATTCACTGGTGTCCTCCACCTCAATTAGTTCACTTCCAGCTTCTGTTACCGCCTCTTTTGAAACTTCAGTTAAATTAGCCCATGCCTCACGTTGAACTTCTATTGATTCCATAGCTGCTTCTTTAAAAGCCTCTTGATCTTCTTCGCCTAACTCATCCCAAGTTTCTTGTGATGCTAAAAGAACTTCAGGAGCTCCTTGAAAGCCATTTACTGTATAGTATTTAGATACATTATAATGGCTAGAAGTATAATAACTAGGAAAATTATTCTCTGCCCCATCAATCACACCATTTTGCAAAGAAGAGTACACCTCACCATAATCCATTGGCGTAGCAGATGCTCCAAGAGACTCCACAATATCTATCGCCAATTCTGAAGATTGCACACGGATTTTTAACCCCTTCATATCTTCCGGAGTTTCAATTGGTCGTTTTGTATTATAAAAGCTTCTTTCTCCAGAATCATAGAATGCTAAACCTACTAACCTAGTACCTGCAAACGTATTCAAAAGATCGTTTCCTACTTCGCCTGTTAACATATCCCACTTTTCATCTTCATCTTCAAATAGAAATGGCATAGCTAATACACCTATCTGATCATTGAATTCCGTTAATGGTGTTGTATTAGCCCTAATAAAATCTATTGCACCTAATTGCGTAAGCTCCACAGCTTTTTTCTCATCACCTAATTGTCCACCGTGATACACTTTGATTTCATATCTTCCATTTGTCTTTTCCTCCACCAATCTAGCAAACTCTTTTGCCCCAATCGTGGTTGGATAATCGGCCGGTTGATTTTCGGCCAAAATCAAGGTGGTTTTCCCTTCTGATTTCACAGTGTATTCACTACACCCAGCTAAAAGAATAGTAGTTAAACAAACTAACCCAAATAATGTTATCGCTTTCTTATTCACCAAGTCTCCCCCCTCAATATCCGCTGAACTCAAGATACATAGATAAATTTTAAACTCTAACTAAATAGTTAGAGAAAAAAAAAGACACCCCTTTGTAAACGATGTCTATTTATAGTTCCAAAAATAACAACGTTGTTATTTGTTAATAATAAATGAAAATTAAATGAAAATCAAGATTAGTCTATTTTTAAATTGTTAATTATTTTTTAATTAACAAATTTCGGATAACTTGTTAGCAAGACTAAATTCCCAGACCTCTCCATTAAACTGCTTTCTACACAAATAACTAACAATAACTTATAAATAAGTAGTTGGTTTGCTTAATATGGTTAAAAAATAAATACGAATTCGTTTTCATTGTTGGTGTTAGTAACACATCGGATTGAGAAAAATATACGTAAAAATCATCAATATTCATACTAACTGTTTGATACTTTTTAGTTCCAATATATTGTTATTATATTTTATCTTCAAATGTTTATACATGAAATCGGTTTCGAATTTATCCGGACAGACGAAATTATTCTGCCTATCTATTCAAACGATTCCTTCTACTCTTCCTAACCTCTTCTAAAAACTGTGTGCAGGATAATTGTATACTTATTAGGCTCAATAATAATAACTTACTCCTCCGATAGAATTCGTATAGTAACATTAACAGAATACCTTGTCTTATCCGACATAATGTGATAAATTACATGAATAAACAAAAACTATATCATATAATCCCGGTAATATGGTCTGGGAGTTTCTACGGAGCAACCGATAATTGCTCTACTATGGACGTTGGATGTTAGAACACTTTATCTACAATTATTGTGCTATCATTCTTTAGTTCTGTATATTTTAAGATACAAACGTCTATGGAAACCATAGGCGTTTTTTTATATTTATTCTCCTAATTTCTGTAGCAGTGCATATAAGGTAAGCTCCGTAGAAAACAGAAAGGTAGGAAAACAGTGGAAATATTAAAAGACATTTTAGCTGCACTTAGTGGTGTGCTGAACGGTTTACCACAAGGACTTCTAGCATTAGCATTTGGCTTTGCCTCCGTTCCAACTGCAATGGCCTTTATTGTAGGTGCATTAGGAAATAGTGTAACAGGATCCGTCGCAGTCATCTCATTCCAAGCAGAAACCATTACCGTTGCAGGATCGATGGGAAAAAATATGCGTGAACGATTATCGATGATCTTTTTTGGTGCCTTCATCATGTTTGTGATTGGTGCATTTGGCGCACTAGAAATGATCATTGAATGGATTGGGCCAGTCATTACCAATGGAATGATGGCGGGTGTTGGTATTATGCTTACCAAAGTTGCATGGGATATGGCAAAGGGTGATAAAATTCCTGGAATGGTTTCTTTCGCTACAGGGTTAATCACTTATTTAGCTACACAAGACTTGGTATATACGATCACCATTTCAGTTGTCTTATCTAGTATCGTCGCTTTTTTTACTAGTAGAGATGAAGACAAGAATGTCAATAAACCATTTGTAGACGATCGATTCCACCGAACACGCTTCATCCTTAATCCGATGGTCATACGTGGTGCATTAGCTATGGTATGTTTGAATATCGGTGCAAACATTGCATTTGGAAACATTAATAGTGATATAGCAAATCGCGATGTGAATATTGATACACTAGCTATGATTAGTAGTTTAGCAGATATGGCATCTTCTCTCTTTGGTGGTGGACCTGTCGAAGTTGTTATTTCTGCTACTGCAAGTGCACCTCATCCGGTTTGGGCTGGAGTATTAATGATGGCGATCATGGCAGTCATTTTATTATGGAAACTATTACCAAAAATCGGAAAGTATATTCCAACCGCTTCGATTGCAGGCTTTCTATTCGTATTAGGCGCAATTGTAACACTACCAGGAAATGCAACGGCGGCACTTACAGCAGGAGAAGGAGCACAAGGTATAGTTGGGGCTATTACAATGGTTGTTACAGCGATAACAGATCCATTTATCGGCATGTTATCAGGTGTAGTTGTTGAGTTTTTAATGAACATACTTGGATTTTAATCGAGGAGGAGAACAATGACCGAAACCTATAAACTTACTATTAGCGGATTGGAAAGAGAATTGCCAATTGTAGAAGTTGATGATCACCTTAGCATTGCGAGTTTCGTAATTTTAGGAGATACAGAGCTTGTCTGCCATGTCGCTCCTTTACTAGCGGAGAAATTACCTCCTGTGGACTACATTGTTACAGCAGAAGCAAAAGGGATCCCATTGATTCATGAATTAACTAAAGTAATGGGCAAAAAGGAATATATCATTGCACGTAAAAGTGTGAAAGCATACATGGAGGATCCTGTCATTAATAGAGTAAATTCAATCACGACTAGCGATGAGCAACTGCTTTGCTTAGATGGGAAAGATGCTAAATTGTTAAAAGGTAAAAAGGTGGCAATTATCGATGATGTCATCAGTACAGGAGAATCTATTCGCGCACTGGAGGAACTTGTACACCAAGCTGGCGCAATCGTTGAGGCAAAAGCTGCAATCCTTGCAGAGGGGGATGCTGCTGATCGTGATGATTTGATTTTTCTTGAGAAACTACCGGTTTTTACGAATTAGTAAACAATTTCTGATGAAAGGTAATACCTTGGAAAGTATTAATCTTCCTTGGATAAAGCATATCCAAGGAAGAGAACGTGTTAAAAACCCTCTCCTTTAAATTTAATACATTAAGAAAAACTATAAATGAACTCCTTTCTGTTCACGTATCATCTTTAATACACCCGCTGCATTTTTTGGTTTGCTATAATAATAGCCTTGCACCAAATAGCCACCGAGACATGTTAAGATTTCTTCCTCGTCTTTTGTTTCGATCCCTTCTGTCACGACACTAAGGTTTAGCTGTTCCGCCATTGACAGAATTCCACCGATTATGACTTGTTTATTTTTATCATCAATGTTATCAATAAAGGTTTTATCTAGTTTGATTGTGTCTAATGGTAATGTGTTTAATAGAGATATAGACGAATAACCTGTACCGAAATCATCCATCGATACCCTAATCCCCAACTGTCGTAATTGATTCATTTGCTGAATGATCTGTTCCATATTTGAATACATCACCGTTTCCGTAATTTCCACTTCTAGATACGAGGGATCTAACTTATATTTGCTAAGCATATCTTCGAAGATGCCTTTTACATTTTTATTTTCTATGAATTTAATTGATAGATTGATAGCAATAGGTAAACTTATCCCCATTCGGCTCCATTCTGTGGCTTGTACAAAAGCTTTTTCAAGGGTCCACTCGGTCAATTCCATAATATAATTCGTTTCCTCTGCCATCGTAATAAATTCCATGGGTGATACATAACCATACGTTGGGTGTTGCCATCTAGTTAATGCCTCTACTCCAACAATAGAAGAAGTTTTGATATTAAACTTTGGTTGATATAGAATAAATAGTTGTTCATTTTCAATTGCTCTACGTAAGTCATGTTCTAAAATAATTCGTCTAATTCTTTCTTCTCCCATTTCATCTGTGTAGAAAGCATACTGATTCTTTCCTGATTCCTTCGCCTTGTACATAGCTATGTCTGCTTCTTCTAGGATTTTCATTCCTTTTTTCTGATGGGGTAGTCCTAAACTGATCCCAATGCTTGCTGAGATATAGAGTGGTTTATTGTCTACTTCAGAAGGCTGATTGATTTCCTCTAGTATTTCAACTGCTAGTTGTTCAATAAGCTCTTTGTCACTATGATTGATTAATAAAATAAATTCATCACCACCAATTCGATAGCCTTCTATACCTTCATGAGAATGGCGATGAAGAATCAAACCGACTGTTTCTAATAATTCATCCCCTACTTGATGTCCTAGCGTATCATTAACCGACTTAAACGAGTCTAAATCCAAAAAAAGCACACTAACGTGCCCGGAATCCTGATTAGTATTAAAATATTTATTCAATGCATTACGGTTTGATAATTGCGTAACGGTATCTTGGTAGGCCATTTTATTCAATACATGCCGATCAAATATCATCGTTCCCCACGAAACTAGTAAAATAACTATTACAATAATGGTAACTCCGTATAATAGAAAATGGTTTGTCGGTATATTTGTAGGATCGGAAACAGAATGATGGAATTCCATACTAACAGCTGCCATCCCAGTATAATGCATACCTGCAATAGCAACTCCCATTACAATAGCAGAAAGTGATTTCAACCACTTAGAAGCTGCACGGTTGCGAAAACGGATAAATAACAAGACCGCAACATAAGAGGCAATAAATGCAATAAGAACTGACAAAACCACAAGCGTGCTATTATAGCTGATTTGTGCGTCCATCTCCATTGCTGCCATTCCGAAGTAATGCATGATGACAATTCCAGATCCCATCATCACTCCACCAACGACAATCCGATACCAGAGAATTATTTTGGGCATTGTAACGTAAAAGGCAATAAAGGATGAGAGAATACTTACCACCAGTGAGAGAGTCGTAATCCAAACATTGTATGAAACTTGTATATGTGGGTGGTATGCAATCATCCCAATAAAATGCATGGACCAAATTCCTGATCCCATTACAATGGAACCAGACACAAGCCAAAATAATTTACTTTTCCCTTTTGCATTTGAAAGATTGGAAGCATTCGTTAATGATAGTAAGGAAGCTATGATTGCGATAATAATTGATAATACAACGATATAAAGGTTATATTGTTCCACCATGAATTTATATCCTCTCTTTGAATTGTGGATGTCAGTGATATTCCTTTTCGACTAAAAAAAATGAAGTTGAAAGGATAGATGGAAACAGATCGATTCAGAAGATTTTATAGTGGAGGGATCAAAAATACGAATAGAATGGTTTTGGAACAGATTTAAAAGTTAGAAGTATGGTGGTAAATACCTTTTCTTATTGCTAAATACACTTTGCAATAAACAGGTTAAAAATTGATTTAACCGGTAAATATAACCAATTAAAAGAGAGGTTTTTTCTTTGATCAATTTAATCCACTTTTATTTTCATCTCAAATGCTGGTAAATGGAATGTCATATGAGATGAATTTCCACTTTTCACTTTATATAGCTTAAAAGCCATATAAATATAGCTACACCAAAAACAAAGATGGTTGATATAACGAGTGATGTCAAATGTTTCCTTTTTCCACTAACTATCATTTCCACAACATGAACTGCATTCATTAAGCCAAGTGAAAAGAGCATACCTATCATTAAAAACTCGGACGAATCATTTGATGGATGGGAGGATATCAGTCCTGAAACAGAGTAAAATATTAATTGAACAGCAAAGTAAAGAGTGGCGATTCTGAACGTAATATCTAGTGTCAAAAATAGCTTATTTCTTTCCCTATATCTTTTTTTAAGGGTTTCAATCATGTTCAGACACTCCTCTATAACGTTTAAGTAATAATTCATGACTAAACAGAAAACTATAATCTCAGTTATTGTTCATAAACTGATTCATTCTCTGTTTCTTCCTTTTCAGCAGTTATCTTCTGTTTATATGGAGCATAAGAAGCAAGAAACATAGCTATCTGTTCTTTAGTTTCATCCGATGTTATAATACAGCTTGCGCTAATAAAACCTAGCTTTACCTTCAATTCGTAACTATCATTTACCTCTTTGGTATGACCATAGAATTTATGATTAACATCAATACGGACAAATTGATAATACTTAATTTTCTGCCACGGGATAAACTGAGTGCCTATCATTAACCCCTCTTCTTTTATAGCAAACGTATTTAACACCTGGTAAGAAAACAAAGTGAACGGCATGAGAAACAGATAAATTGGGAACAATTCCTCTGTAAATAAAGCATAGAAAAATGCACTCCAAATCAGCACAAGAAGACACGCGTAAATAACAAGACGCTTTTTGTGATATGCTATCTCTGGATAATCAATGGTTCGAAGTGGCTCCAACCTTATATTACGATAATCCATCTCCGAACTTGGGAAAATACTTCGACTCTTTAATTCTCTCAAAGTTCGCCCCACTCGGTACATATGATATATCACAATACTTATAAACAACAGATTAATCCATAAATACATCTTATCACCGCCTCATCTATCTCTTACATTATATACGTATTAGAGCCGTTTCAAGTTTCAGGTTTCTTCCCTATCCAGTTCCATGTCGAGTTCACGTAAACCAAAAGGCATTTATCATTATGAGTATGTGCCTTAAAAGGTTTAATTCACCATTCTGGCCATGGGGACATTTCTCCACATTCGTTGTGTAATATCACCTCCACCTAGACTAAAATAGATGAGGGTTAATGCAATTACAACTATGTTAGTTACTACCTGTTTCAACAATCATATTGTGAGCTTTAGCTAATTCTTCATCTGGCACAATATAATAGTAAATACCATCAATTCTTTTGCCACTTCCTTGTAACATATATTCTTCCGTGTTATGACGAACATTTGCATAATTGGATAATAAATCTTGCATATCATCAAAATCCATATTAGTCTCCATATTACTACCTAATATGTCTATGAAACTGTTAATTTTACCTACGGAGGCAATATTTGCTCCTTTATTGATAGCTGCTTCAATTACTTGACGTTGTCTACCAGTTCTACCGAAATCGCCACTTGAATCTTGTTTACGCATTCTTACATATCCTAATGTCTGTTTTCCGTCTAGATTTAGCTCACCTTCTGCATAGTGAAATCCTTTATCTACCCAGTCTAGATCATTTTGAACAGTGATTCCGCCTAGCTCATCAATAAATTCAACCAAGCCTTCCATATTCATTTCAACATAATAATCAAGTTCAATATCTAGTAAGTTTTCTACGGTATTAATCGACATATCAACACCGCCGAATGCATAAGCGTGATTAATCTTATCTTCTGTTCCACGACCAATAATAGTAGTTCGTGTGTCACGAGGAATACTAAGAATTTTCATTTGATCCTGCTTTGGTTTCAAGGTTAGTACCATTAAAGAATCAGACCTACCACGTTCACCAGGTCGCTTATCAACACCCAATAATAAAATATTCAATGGTTCAAGATCATTTACTTTCTCTTTGGTCACTTTACGATCAATGCTTTCCACTTCATTGTGCATTTGATCATTTACTGTTTTCTTGGCATTGTCATAAACAGAATAAGCATAAATAGCCAATCCAATCACTAGAACGAAGATTGCGATTAATACGCCGATAAGAACCTTTAGCCATAACGGCTTTCTTTTTTTAGATTGTTTGATTTCCGCTGACATTTTATCGCTTCTTTCCTATTAAATTTAATCCATATGCATTATATCATATTTTGGTAATTTGTTACTAAAAGCTTCCATTTCATTGATAATTAGCTTCAAGCAAATTAATATTTTTCTATAACGGTTATTGTTACGATAGAACAGTAAGTCATTGAAGAAAGGAAATGAAATATGACAAATATAAATATACCCGTTTCTGTCCTTAACTTAGTTCCGATTCGTAAAGGAAATGGACCGAAAGAAGCAATTGACCAAATGGTAGAACTAGCACAAGCTGTTGATCAAATGGGCTATGAAAGATATTGGATAGCCGAGCATCATAATACAACAACATTAGTTAGTTCTGCGACAACCATGTTAATGAAACATACACTTGAGAATACGAAGAAGATTCGAGTTGGATCAGGTGGTGTCATGTTGCCAAATCACGCTCCATTAGCAGTAGCCGAGCAATTTGGTACAATGGCAACAATATATCCAGACCGATTAGATTTAGGATTAGGTAGAGCTCCGGGAACAGATCAGTTAACAGCAAGCGCCTTAAGAAGATCGAAGGATGACCCGGTTTATACATTTCCACAAGATGTACAATCGTTGTTAACCTATTTTGGACCAGAAGAAGAACAAGGATATGTCAAAGCCTTTCCTGGTACTGGCACCAATATTCCGATTTATATTCTTGGTTCATCAACTGATTCTGCTCATTTAGCTGCAAAACTGGGCTTACCTTATGTATTTGCATCACATTTTGCACCAACACATATGGAAGAGGCTATTTCGATTTATCGGAAAGAGTTTCAAGCATCTCCATATTTAGATAAACCATATATGATGGTTTGTTTGAATGTGATTGCAGCAGAAACGGATGAAGAAGCGAAATTTGAATCAACTACGATGCAACAATTTTTCTTAAATGTTGTTCGAGGATCGAAAAATCCTTTAAGTCCTCCTGTAGAAGATATGGATGAGTTATGGACCATGCAAGAGAAACAAGTAGCTTCGTCTATGTCTAGCGCTACACTGCTAGGTAGCAAGGAATCGATTCGTGAACAATTAACAAATTTCCAAGAAAAATACCAAGTAGATGAACTAATGGCCGTTTCTTATATATATGATACAGAGAAACAAAAAAGATCTTATCAAATATTAAAAGAAGTGGTGGATGGTGAATAATAAATGCATGTAAATAGCGCAGGGTTGGAATAATCATTCCTTTCCCTGCGCTTTTTTTTGAAATACGATTTCCTAAATAAGTACCAAAAACACGAAATGTGGAAACTTTTTTGGTCTTATCTTAAAAATGGATAAGTAATTAATTTATTTTTTGTCACCAATAATAAATAACTTTATTTCAATTGGTTAAGTGTTAGGAAATCTTTTTTCACTCCTTCTATCTAGTGTTATTTGCTACAACCAAGGTTTCACCAGTTACATCCGAAATAGGTTAGTTATCTTTCTTTAATTGTTCTTTTCTTTTTTCTATATGAGTAACAAGCTCTTTTTCAATTTGTTCCAATTTCTCTATTGATTTTACATCTTGATATATATATCTTATAGTCTTTTTTACAGACTTCGGCAAGTTATTGAATAATTTCAATAGTGCTACACTCCTGTTTCAATTTGAAAGTTGTTTTGTCTGTCAATTTTTCATTTTAACCGAAGCAATTTTCAAGCAAACTACATACCCTCAATTGAAAAAAGATCACACCTTTCACAATAAGTGAGTGATTTGTGATCTTTTCTTAACTAACATCAGAGCCTAAGGTTCTTTCTATATATCACAATAAAGTGTTTTTGATTCAATATATTTTTTAATTAAAGTCACTAATCAATCCCGACTAAACAAATCCCGTGTATAAACTTTCTCACGCACATCTTTCAAATCATCCGTCAACCGATTAGCCACAATAACATCGGAAACCTCTTTAAACTCATTAAAGTCCTTCACAACGCGTGAACCATCAAACTCTGCTTCTTCCAATACTGGTTCATAAATAACAAGTTCAACGCCTTTGGCTCTAATCCGCTTCATTACACCTTGGATGGCAGACTGTCTGAAGTTATCAGAATTAGTCTTCATCGTTAAACGATAGATACCAACAACTTTCGGATTCTTCGCCAGAATACTATCAGCAACGTGATCTTTACGAGTACTGTTCGCATCTACAATGGCTTTAATAAGATTGTTTGGTACATCTTGATAGTTCGCAAGCAATTGTTTCGTATCCTTCGGCAAGCAATAACCACCATAACCAAAGGAAGGATTATTATAGTGATCACCAATACGAGGATCAAGTCCGATCCCTTCCACAATCTGCTTCGTATTCAAGCCACGAATTTCTGCATAAGTATCCAATTCATTGAAAAAGGATACACGCATCGCTAAATACGTATTCGCAAATAACTTAATGGCCTCTGCCTCAGTTGAGTCCGTAAAAAGAATATCGATCTCCTCTTTAATAGCGCCCTCAGCTAACAAATTAGCAAATACTTTGGCACGTTCTGATCTTTCCCCTACCACAATTCGTGATGGATACAGGTTATCATATAATGCTTGTCCTTCACGTAAAAATTCAGGAGAGAAAATAATATTGTCTGTATTGTATTTTTCACGTACTTCCAATGTATATCCAACTGGAATCGTTGACTTAATCACCATGACAGCTTCTGGATTAATGTCTAATACCGTCTCAATTACATTTTCTACTGTGCTTGTATCAAAATAATTCTGATCTGGATCATAGTTTGTTGGTGTAGAAATAATCACATAATCCGCATTTTCATATGCTTTATATACATCTGTAGTAGCCAACAAATTCAAATCTTTCGTTTCTAAATAGGTTTGGATCTCTTCATCAACAATTGGAGATTTCTTATTGTTTATCATATCGACTTTATCTTCCATAATGTCCAAGGCTACTACTTCATTATGTTGTGCTAATAAAACAGCATTCGATAATCCAACATAGCCTGTCCCCGCTACTGTTATTTTCATTTTCTCTGTTCACCTCTAAAATAATTCTTGTACTTTATGATAACTTTCTATCGTTCCAATATCATACCGTAAGCCTTCAAACGTAAAGGCATATACTGGCTTGTGTTGAATTAACCATGGGATAAAGTTCCCCGGTGCATCAGGATTATTCCCTTCTGCTAAATATTGCTTAAATAAAGGTAATGTCTCTGCCTTATATAAATAAAAAGGTGGTACAGCTAATTTTGATTTTGGTTCTTGCGGCTTTTCTTCAAATGAAGTAACCACTCCATCTGCATCTACTTCGACAATACCAGTTCGTTTCATTTCCTCAGGGTCATCTAACTCATGAGCCGTAATACTATCTGCATTCACTTCTTGATAAAAGTGAACAAAATCGACCAATTCAAAATCAAACAGATTATCACCTGCTAAGACCATGATGTCTTCGTCAATCTCATGCTGATCCAATACATACTGGATATCAGCAATCGCTCCTAATCGATTATCATTGGTTGTCGTATGGTCATTAACGACGATTATCTGCTTATTGCCTTGATAGCTTCGAGCCCAGTCTTGAAAACTTGGTGTGAATTTCTCATTGGTGACAATATAGACTTCGTCAATGGAATCAACTTTTTCGACCTTTTCGATAATATGATTCAATATTGGTTTTCCCGCAACTTCTAATAAAGGTTTCGCTTTATTCTTGGTTAAGGGATATAACCTTGTCGCATAGCCAGCAGCTAGGATTATACATTTCATCTTTTTCCCTCCAGGCTAATCCTATTTTAGAACAGTTCCGATATCATCTTCACCTATAAGACGGGCTCCATTGTTGGTTTTACAAAAATGGACTTTGTATACGTCTTTGTATGCTGGGTGTTGGTTTGGATAAACAGCATCAATGTTTGCTTTGATTTGTTGTTTGTATGCTGGATCAATCAATCCAATACAACAACCTCGATACCCTGCCCCGCTAAAACGAGCGCCATATACACCTTCAGTCTCTTTCAACACTTGATAAATCGTAATCAACTCCGGACAGCCTGATTCATATTGATGAATCGAGCTCTCGCCAGATTCAAACATTAGTTTACCAAATTGTACAATATCTCCCTGTTCCCATGCTTCAATTCCTTGACGTACACGTTCCTGTTCGGTAAAAAAGTGATCCAGTCGCTTACGGAATTTGCCTGGAACTTGGTCACGATACCTATGATAATGCTCTTCTGAGATATTCCGAAGTTTCACATCTTGTAAGGCAGTTCGCTTGAGGCCTGCTAATTCTTTTACGATCCAGCCTGCAACTTTACATTCGTCTACTCGATTGTTGTAGTCTGTGCTAATTAATGCTTGTGTCACACCTGAGTATACTACCACTACTTCAAATTCCGGCATAGAATTAGCTTTCTCTACTAATTGATGTTCTTCTGTTTGGCAATCCATCACAAGTAAATGATTATCCTTGCTTAAGATATTCGCTGACTGATCAAGAATACCATTTTTTAATCCGATAAATTCCGTTTCGACCCAGTGACTATAGGAAATCAAATCTTTTTTAGTGTAATCGAGTTGATTAGCTTCACTTAGGGCCATTAGATAGGCAGTTGTTACTGCAGCAGAGGAACTTAGACCGCCTATCGGTAATTTTCCACTAATCACTGCTTGGAATCCATATCGAAGTTTACGGTCTTGCTGTAACGACAAAACGGCTCCACGAATATAATTCCCCCAAAAGCCAGGTAACATCTCCGGAATTCGATCTATATGAAAATACTCTTCATCTGGGAAATCCATGCTACTAACTCGAATGTAACCATCATCTGAAGGAGCAAAAACCATTTCGACATTCGCATCCAATGCCATACCTGTGACAATACCATCTTGGTGATCCACATGAGCACCTAGTGGACAAATACGCAATGGTGATTGGATTAATCGTAATTGCTGTTCACCATATAATTGTTTAAATGTATCAACAAGTTTTTGCATACTAGCTACTCCATTCACAATGTTGATCTTGCATACTAAATTATAACAAATAAATAACCTTATTTCTTGAAATAAACTACTTTTATTTAACTTTGTTATAAAAACTATCAAAGAAATAAATGAGGAACATTGAAAGAAGTTACTGATAGCATAAACTAGATTGATGAGTTCAATTCAAACGAGAGTTTAGCTCGAGATAAGATAATTTCATATATTTCAATTATCAATCCTGTTACAAGTTCTCCTAGAAGCAAATTGGATATAATGTTAAACGAATTTTCTCCAGCCTATCTATTAATTTTCTTCCACCATTACATTAATAGAAATTAGCTCCATAATTTTTCGGATTCATTTCCAACCTATCTTTACTGACTAGAGTGGTGCTATTGATCAATTTCCATATTTAACCTTAATGTGAATTATATTTCGTTCCAACCCCTTACTTATTTTAAGAGAATGGCTAAGAGGTTGGATTTTTATGAATGATTTCGAAAAGGATAATTTTCTATACGTATTAGGAGAATATTATAAGAAACAGCGTATTGCCAAAGGCTGGACACAAAGTGAAGTAGCCGAGGCTTTAAATATGAGTGTTCGTGCCATTCAACAATTTGAAAAGGGTGAGCTTAATCTAGCAATATCCCGCTTTGTAGAATTAACTGAGTTATTGAATGTACCTTATTCGATTGTAGAAGAACAATTCAAAACATATAGCTACCATTCCTTTCAAGAGCAAGTAAGAGAAGTAACGAATCGAAAGGAAAAGAAAAAAAGATGATAAAAGATTATAGGATTACTAGAAAAACGTTAGCCATTGTACCAAACAAAGATATATTCTATCAGTCCAAAATAATTGAAAGGGAGAAAGAGATTTACCATTCATCTTCTCCATTTCCAATCATCAAAGAAAACTGTATGCATTACGGTGCCGCTTATGATGGTCGTAAAAAGTCGGTACAACATCACCTAAACTTTCACCAGAAGACACCTATCCCTGTGTCTCCTTCCAAAGGAATATATACCTTCCCTACCGAAGCACCAGAAAATGATAACTGTTGTTGGTTATTTTTCCATGGAGTGAAATACATTTTTAACAATACGGAAAATACAATCGTTCTATTTATTAACGAGAAATGGTTGACCTTAGATACTTCCACATATACTTTAAAAACTCAATATGATCGTACGGGAATGTGTAAGGTTGTATTTGATCAATTATGATGAGCGTGCCACTAATATTACCAGCACTTACATATGTAATGAAAAAACGGAATTGCTGCAACAAATAAAAGCAATTTATGTCTCCTTCAGCAATCTTTGATAAACCTTAATTTGTTCATCTAATAATTCACTATATTCTAGTGTTGAGGGTGCTGTTAATCCATCTCGTAATCCAATATCCACTAATTCTTCTCGCATTTTTTCAATTTGTTCTAATAACAAATTAATGTTTAATTTTTCATTACTTTCCTTTATCATGGTTACTTGATTACCCCCTTACCCATTACCACTCTACAGGTATGAATAATTTAAAGTTACACTTCCCACTCTAAGAAAACATTATATACAACTTTTTGTTGTTTGTAAATTAATAAAACGATTTTTAGTTGTATAAAGAACCCTCTTCAAACATTCCATTGTATAATGCATCCAAGAAAGGAAGTATCTTATGTTAATATTCAGAGAGAGATTGAAAAATTTAAGGGAAGAAAAAGATTTAATGCAAGAAGAAGTAGCAAAAAAGCTAAATATATCGACAAGTGCTTATGGATACTACGAACAAGGAAGAAATGAACCATCTCTTGAAACTGTCAAACAATTAGCTGAAATATTTGAGGTAACTGCTGATTATTTACTAGGCTTAATTGATACGAAACAACATCCCGTTCGCCTTTCAGAAGAAATAATGCTAACCGAAGATGAGATCAAAACAGTCCATCTTATGAAAAAAGAACATCTTCTAGAGCAAATTAACGATGATAGAGACAATAATATAAGACGGATCAAACGAATTTTGGATTTTATTAGAGATGAATTTTAGAGAAGTGAAGTATTTTTCGATGAAGGACTGTTATATAGAATTTAAATTACGACACTATGTACCATACGGGCTAACTAGGTATGTTTTAGAAAAATTCTGGTGATAATTGGATTGGATCCATTTGTCTTAATGTTTGGATTTTATTTTATTTATCAATTTTAACCTACTGTTCCAGTAATACATTTGATGAATATTGATATCAAGTTACTACACCCTACCATTGTGCTTAATCCACTTTCTCTCCATTCCTTCAATTTAGCTACATTTTACTATTCCGGAAAAGAAGAATTACCTGATGACTTGTTACATTTGATCGTGACAGCCAAAAATTATCGCTTGAAGAAAGAGTAAAGTTAAACTAATTTCTGAAATTAATAGTAAAATAATCGTCCAGGATTCCCTGAGACGATTATTGTGGAACTATATTAAACCTATTATCCAATTTTTAAGGTAACCAATGATCTAATAATGTTCCTTATACAAAATTACCTTGTAAGTCTATTGCTTATCAATATTAAAAAATAACCTAGAGTTATTAACTAAAACTAA
This sequence comes from Gracilibacillus thailandensis, assembly GCF_010994055.1. Lineage (NCBI taxonomy): Bacteria > Bacillati > Bacillota > Bacilli > Caryophanales > Bacillaceae > Gracilibacillus > Gracilibacillus thailandensis. The sequence continues at coordinate 26,183 of NZ_WJID01000049.1, forward strand.
TTAAAAGCTGTGCCTTTAATTGATATTAAATTCTTAACTCTAAATTGTGCAATAAAATAATTTATCCCTAGTGGTACTAATATGTAAATTTCTTTTGGGCTAGTCAAATCTCCGCTAACAAACGAATTAAACAAACTTAGTAAAAACAAAGAAATCAAAAGATTTCGAGTGAATAAAGAACGTATTTTTGTTAATCCAATAAAAGATATAATTAGTAACATAATAAAAAGTAAACCATTTAACCATCCCATTTCAGAGAACATTTCAAGTATAATGTTATGAGGGTAGTTATTATTTAAAGTGGTGTAATTCCCAAAATTACCAAGACCTATGCCATTGGGGTATTGTTTAATTATGTTTATTGCAGTTAAATATAATTCTTTTCTAACATTTACAGAACCTTCTTCTTGAAAGTTAAACATTCTAACAATTGTATTATCAGGGAGTAGTAAATAAGTTATAAATAAAACAGGTAAGCCAACAAATGAAACATGCAATGCTCGAATAACTGTTTTTTTACGAGCTATTAGTATCAGAATATCTTTGATAAAAATCAAGAAAATTACTAAGAGATATGAAAAGAATGGCCCTTTTGATCCTGTTGATATTAAAGCAAAAAGCATTGGTGAAGCAAGTATAATAAAAATCCCTAATTTAATTCTTTCATGGATTAAGGAAACTGTTATTATTAAAAGCCCAATAGCAACTGCTCTACCTAACCAGATTGGATTACTACCTAACAATGTTAATCTTCCAGAAAAGTTAAAATCTAAAGTTACAATGGAAGAGGTACATATTAATAAGGCAGTGATTAATAATGACTTAAAAAATAAGTTTATTGATTTATTATCATTCAAAAGTACAGGGCTTATAATAGTAGCAGTTAAAAAGACTGCCAAAAAAGAAAATAGTTTATCATCTTGAAACGACGATATATTTAAAGTGATGGTAAAGGGAATAAAGAATAGTAGAATCACAAAAAAAGATTTATGTATTTCTAGTTTAATTAAGAAAAATAATACAAAGTAAGTAATAGGTATAAATAAAGATAATATAGTAATATCGATAGGCAAGTTATCTATAAAAGGAAAATTGTTAAAATGCCCAGATAATACAAAGAATGCGAAACTAATTATCGCAAAATTTTTAAACATTAAATTCACTCCTTATACTAAATATAGTATGAAGGTTTCTAAGTAGAAAATCAATATATTAATTAGGTTCATTATACATAATAAAAGACTTTGCTAAATCAAGTATATAATAATTAAAGCTTTACCCACCATGTTTATTTCCAGTTGGGAATTTCTCAATATTAATATAAGTTTTTTTCTATCAGGCATTTTAAAGAGTTAGAGAAATATCTATACACTTTAAAATGAATAGGTTACAATCTTTTCATAGCAATCCCCACAGACTACAATTTCTCTTACATCTTCCACCCACTCATAAATATTACCATGAACCACGTATACCACATTTTAAACCTTTATGATCTGGCATTTTTTAAAGAATCTTTTGCTTAAAAACTATTTATCAAGTCTCTTAATAGATCATGACTTACAAGTTCTGCGTCTTAGGGAAAAAGTAAAAGACGTTTCGCTACTTTTGTAAAATGTAAAATCAATTGGTACATAGCGTTCAAGATGACTAATCGAAACTCTAATTTTATAAAATAGCATACGAACATTGCATGAACACTTACCTTCTCGAGGTTCTCAAAACCATACGGAAGACAGAAGGAAAAAACTTCGCCTGTAACAATTGCATTGAGCAAGATAAAGACAATAGAATATCACTGTTTAGACCAACAAAATATTCAAACTGGAAAACAGCACACGAAGAATCACAGGACTAACTGTTGCACTTAATCTGACAAACTATCAATAGAAAGGAATTATATAATTGTATTAAAGAATAGCTGCTAGTAGTTTCTAGTATATAATCATTATCTTGTAACTCCTTAAAAGACTTTTTCTTGAATACGTGTTAATAAACTGTGCAGTGCTAAAACATTTATGAACATGAATTATTCACTATTTCCTCGTTATATGCCAATAGTTTGAATTCTCACTTGCTAAATAACAACTATGATCATTTTTTTAATAATTATTATTATTTTTTTTCAGTCATTTAGCTTTGAACTAAAAACCAGCCATTAACCAAACTTTGTCTATTATAATAAAAACGTTTCTGATCTTCATATCGAAAAACTTTTCCGCCTGCAGCTTCTACGATTGCTTGTCCCGCACCAGTGTCCCATTCCATTGTAGGAGCATATCGTGGATAATAATCTGCTTTCCCTTCAGCTACTAAGCAAAACTTAAGAGAGCTCCCGGATGAAACTACATTCACTTCACCGTCTAGCTTATTAATAAATGCCTCTGTCTCTTCAGACATATGAGAACGACTAGCTACTACATTTGTATTGGCACTGTCGTTTACTTCTGGTAATTTTACACTTTGATCGATCAAATCTTCTAAACTTGTAATAGTTACTTTTGATGCATCATTTAACTTGTAAGCTCCGTCATCATTCATACCAAAATAAAAGGTATCCAATGCTGGTGCATAAATAACTCCCAATTTCGGATATTTGCCTTCAATTAAAGCAATATTAACCGTAAATTCACCATTTTTCTTTATGAATTCTTTCGTTCCGTCTAGGGGATCAACTAGCCAGAACTGTTCCCAATCTTTACGCGCTTCATATGGAATTTCCTTGCCTTCTTCGCTTAATACCGGAATACTAGAATCTATTTTCTCCAAACCTTCTGCAATTGCATGATGTGCTCTCTGATCTGCTAAGGTTAATGGTGAATCGTCTTCTTTAAATTCAACATCAAAGTCTTGTTGATATACTTCCATAATCTCTTTTCCTGCGTCTAAACAAACTTGAAACAAATCAACTATGTATTTGCTCATTTTATTCCCACCCTTTCTTTTATTTAAAACCATACCATGTTAACTATGGTTACAGTAACAAGCATAACAAGAATACTTAACGGAGTACCTACCTTCATATAATCACTAAATGTATATCCACCAGGACCGTAGACAATGAGATTTGTTTGATAACCAATAGGGGTTATAAAGCTAGCTGAAGCCGCGATAGCTATAGTAACCGCAAACCCCATGTAATCAACTCCTAATGAACTCGCCATTTCTATTCCAATCGGAAGCATCAGCACTGCCGCTGCACTGTTGGTGATAAGTTCTGTAAATATATTGGTTAATAGATAAATCGCAACTAACAACGCGATAATGCCTAGCGGTTCACCGATCCCAAGGATTACTTTAGCCATCCACGACGCAAGTCCTGTCTTCGTCATCGCCGTTCCAACTCCGAAAGCACTAGCTATTAATAAAAGCACATGGAACTGAATATTTTTCTTTGCCTCTTCTGGAGTTATAATTTTGGTTATAATAAAAATAAACACAGCTAATAGCATAGCTTTAAACATTGATAACAAACCAAATGTTACAGTTAGTATCATCGCGATTAAGACGACTAGAGAAAGCCAGCCTTTACCTTTGTTCTCATTTAAGTTATTAGGTGTATCTAGTGTTGATACAACATAGAAGTCATTAGAGTTGTTATAAGTGTTGATAAAATCAGAACCTGCTAGTAAAAGTAAGACATCTCCTGGTTTTGGTACAATATCTCCAATTTTACTTTTAATCCGTTCATTGTTACGGTGTACAGCCAACACTCCTGCATCATACCTTGAACGAAATTGTGATTGCTTAAATGACTTGGATAATAAGGATGATTGATGAGATACTACTGCTTCTACTAACTGGACTTCGCCATTTTTAAGATCATCTAAATCTAAGTGTGTACCTGTTTCTAATCTTAGTCCTTTTATTTGCTGTAATTCTGCTATAGTAGAAATCAACCCTGTAAAGATTAACCTGTCTCCAGCACTCACAATAGTAGTAGATTTAACAGGAGATATTCTTTCATTCTCTCGGATAATTTCTATTAAATATAAGCCTTTCAAATCACGTAAACCAGCTTCCTGAACGGACTTGCTTAAGAAAGGAAATTCACTAGTTACGAACATTTCGGCCATATACTCACGCGTATCCTTCTTCACTTGTTCACTAAAGCCTTTATTGTTTGGCAAAATTTTATATCCTATTGTGAAAAGGTAAATAAAACCTAAAATCAATACGGGAATACCGACAATCGCTAATTGAAAAAGGGTAAATCCTTCTAACCCATAATCAATCAACATACCATGGACAACTAGATTAGTAGATGTCCCCATCAAAGTCAACGTTCCACCTAATATGGTGACATATGATAAAGGAATTAAGTACTTAGAAGGAGCAATCCCTCTTTCTTGACACCACTTTTTGATCATTGGCGTAAAGGCAACTACGATCGGTGTATTGTTTAAGAATGCAGATGAAACAGAAACAGGTAAATAAAAACGAATCATAGACCCTTTCTTTTGACTGCTTTTATTTAACCAACTTGTCATCATATGTTCTAGGATTCCATGTTTTTGAACAGCTCCTGCTACGATAAATAATAAAGCAATTGTTAGCATACCTTGATTAGAAAACCCTTTAAATGCCTCTTCAGGAGTTAATAACCCCGTTAAAACAAATAAAACTAACGCTGCAAATATAATCATGTCAGGTCTAGCCACTTCGATAAGCAAGGCCACAAACATGACAATGATAATGATTAAAACAAAAGCCATTTCAAATGTCATAAGAGGGATCACCTCCTTCTCAGAGAAAAAGCTACTACCATGAAAGTTGATAGTAGCTTTTATCATTTAGTCTATATATTTCATAATCTCTTTTACTACATAATCGGTAGCTTCTTCTAACGAATATTTACTTGTATCGATTTCAATTTCTGGATTTTCTGGTTTTTCATATGGACTAGAAATACCAGTAAAGTTAGGAATTTCACCAGCACGTGCTTTTTTGTACAGTCCTTTAACATCACGTTCTTCACAAACTTCTAGTGGTGTACTAACAAAAATTTCAACATAAAAATCTCCAATAATCTCTCGTGCATTTTGTCTATCACTTTCATAAGGTGAAATAAATGATGTTAAGGCAATAAGTCCAGCATCATTCATCAATTTACCTACTTCTGCAATACGACGAATATTTTCTACTCGATCCTGTTCTTTAAAACCTAAATTTTTATTTAAGCCATGGCGAACATTATCACCATCTAATAACATCGTATGATGACCAGTTGCTACAAGTCGCTTTTCAACTTCATTAGCTAGTGTAGACTTACCAGAACCTGAAAGACCAGTAAACCATAATGTTAATGGTTTTTGACCTTTTTGCTGCGCTCTAACCTCACGTGTTACATCTGTATCCTGCCACACGACATTTGTTGATCGGCGTAATTCATGTTTTATTACCCCGCAGGCAGACGTCATATTTGTCACTCGATCAATTAGGATCAGACCACCTAGAGATTCATTGCTTTCAAATTTATCAAAAACCATGTCTTCTGATAGTGAAATATCACATTCTACTAATTCATTTTTGAAGATTTTATCAGCTGGAACCTCTTTCCCCGTATTGATATCAATTTTATTCTTAATAGACATCACTGTACCTGGTAATAGTTTGGTTCCTACTTTTACTAAATAGTTACGTCCCTCTACTAATTCCGTATCATCCATCCATAGAATAGTGGCAGTAAACATATCTGTAACCTGGATATTTTCTGATGTCGTTAAAACACACCCTCGAGAAACGTCCACTTCTCGGTCTAATTGTACCGTTACAGGCTGCCCTGCACCAGCTTCAGATACTTCGTTATCTGTTACGAGAATGCTTTTAACATTAGCCTTTTCCTGACTAGGAAGTGTAATAAGCTCATCACCGACTTTTATATTACCGGCTTCAACTTGTCCTTGAAAACCACGAAAAGTATGATTTGGACGACTTACTCGCTGAACAGGCATCACAAATTCTTCTTGGTCTACATCATCTTCAACTTCGATGTCTTCTAAGTATGGTAACAATGCTTTACCGTCATACCAAAGTGTATTTTCGGAATTCTTTGTAATGTTATCCCCTTCTGTAGCAGAAACTGGAATGACCTGAACACTTTCAAGGTTAAAACCGTATGTCATTTGTAAGAAGTCATTTTTTATTTCTTCAAAACGCTTTTGATCAAAGCCAATGAGGTCCATCTTGTTTACTGCAAGCACAACATGTTTAATACCCATTAATGCACAGATACGTGCGTGACGTTTCGTTTGGGTAATTACACCTTTTGTTGCATCTACTAATATAACGGCTAAATCGGCAAAAGATGCACCAACAGCCATATTACGAGTATACTCTTCGTGTCCCGGTGTATCAGCAACAATAAAGGAACGATTATCCGTTGTGAAATAGCGATACGCAACATCAATCGTAATACCTTGTTCCCGCTCTGCCATTAATCCATCAAGTAGTAAAGAATAGTCTATTTCGCCTCCACGACTACCAACCTTTGAATCTAGTTCCAGAGCTTTTTCTTGATCGGCAAATAATAGCTTTGCATCATAAAGCATATGTCCAATTAACGTAGATTTCCCATCGTCAACACTACCACATGTAATAAACTTTAATAAACCTTTCATTCTAGAAATACCCCTCTCTCTTACGACGTTCCATGCTTCCAGCTGCTTCTTGGTCAATCACACGGCTTGTACGTTCAGATGATACAGCTCCTAAAGTTTCATCGATAATCTCATCTAAAGTTTCTGCATCTGATTCAACGCCGCCAGTTAGTGGGTAACATCCTAATGTACGGAAACGAACTTTCTTATGCTTGATTTCTTCACCTGGTTCTAGTTTCAAACGGTTATCATCTACCATCACTATATTACCGTCACGCTCTACTACAGGACGCTCTTTAGCAAAATAGAGTGGAACAATGTCTATGTTCTCACGTTTTATGTATTGCCAGATATCTTTCTCTGTCCAGTTAGACAGTGGGAATACTCGCATACTTTCGCCTTTGTTAATTCTGGTATTGTATAACTTCCACATTTCTGGCTTTTGATTTTTTGGATCCCACGCATGATTCTTGTTTCGGAAAGAGAAAACTCGTTCTTTTGCACGTGATTTCTCCTCATCACGACGACCGCCACCAAATGCAGCAGTAAATTCATATTTATCAAGCGCTTGTTTTAAACTTTGTGTTTTCATAATATCTGTATAGGCAGAACCATGATCAAACGGATTAATACCTTGCTCTACACCTTCTTGATTGATATGTCCAATCATTTCAATACCTAATTCTTTTGCTTTTTTATCACGAAAATCTATCATTTCTTTAAACTTCCATGTCGTATTCACATGCAAGAAGGGAAATGGTGGTTTCTCCGGATAGAAAGCTTTCATTGCTAGGTGTAGCATGACAGAACTGTCTTTACCAATTGAATATAGCATTACTGGGTTTTCGCATTCCGCTGCTACTTCGCGGATTATGTAGATTGCTTCTGCCTCGAGTTGGTCGAGGTGTGATAATAGTTTCATAATATACCTCCTAAAATTCACTATATACTTCCCAAAAATATCATCGTTTAATATATAAAGGTTAAATTGACAAGAACAAAATAGTTTTAAATTGATTATGATAAATCGATATTTCTATCACAAATAAATTAGTATATTTTATCTCCATTTTTTTACAAATATATTTCTTTCAGCATTAGTATAAAAATGTTCCATATACTTACTATTATATAGAATATCTATAAGTTGTTTATTTGGTTTAAATTTTGACTTGAACTCATTATACGTTTCAATATAATTTTTATTGGAAGCTGTGTTAGCTCTCACTAGTTTAAAATCTGGTTTATTAAGAAATTCTGCAATCACATCTTCGTTTTCATTTAACTTTTCCATTTGTAATATTAAAACTTTAACCTTTCCCTTTTGTATAATATTCCAGCCTTTTTCTTTATCAAATTCGTAACCATATACATCAATGTTAAAATATTTTTCCAATTCATTTTGAAACCAAATTAATGGTGTATCATGCGGCATTCTTTTATTAAACAAACTCATATATTCATCAATTATTAGATTTTCATATTCATGCTTATTTGTTTCTTCTAAATAATGAAAAAAAGCAGATACATTTCTTGACAAAGGATCTCTTACTAATGTTATTATCTTAGGTTCTTTCTTTAATTTAAAGAAAAATAAAATGACCTTTTTAATCAAATAATTAATATAATTTCTTTTTTTCACTGGGCGCTTAAAGAAATAATTTGTTATATCTGGGCCAAAAGAATGTATATGCGGAACTTTCTTACCCAAAGAAAAAGAAATACTAGTAGATCCAACCTTCCCCATTTGATATATAATTACACCACTAGATAAAGCTTTTAAAAAACTAGCAAGAGCTTTTATTTTCTTCTTGAACATTTTAATCTTCCCCCTAAATTTATATAACCTTATATACTTTAATTCCAAATCTTCTAGAAACCACCAAATAACCCGAAACATTTATAAAAATTAGGGTGATCATACTAGCAATGGCCGCTCCGTTAATCCCAATAATTGGTATAAGTTGATAATTAAGGATTATATTTATGAATAAAGCAATAATATTTGCATACATTTGGAATTTAGGTTGACCAGTCATTGATAACATTAGCCATACTCCACCCACTGCTATATTAATAAATTGCCCAATACTTCTATATATTAATGCCAGTTGACCAGAAGAAAATTCAGATCCAAAGAGATTTAGTATAGATTCACTGAATACAATAGTTGGTACTGTAATTATTATTGCAATAATTGATAAGAAACGGGTAACCTTTATATATAATGCTTTAAGATTGTCAATTTCATTATTATGATATAATGTTGAAATTCTAGGTGCAAATACTGTATTAAAGACGATAAGAATTACTGCTATTAGATTTGAAACTTGTACTGTTATCTGATATATTCCTACTGACGTGTTGTCTAGAAAATTACCTATCATAATAATGTCAACTTTGTTAATTACGATTCCCAATGAAGTAGCAAAGGTTAGTGGGAGAGAATATTTCAAGTGTTCAATGTCAAAAATATATCTATCAAACTTATTTTTATGATAGCGAAAATATAAGAAGATTGAAACAATAAACGATATATAAACAGCTAGTCCTATACTATATGCACTTTTATCCATAATAAAATAAAAAATAATACATAGTAATATTCTTAACAAAAGAGCAATAAAACCATTTATAAAATAATACTCTTTAATTTTCTGCTCACTTTTATAAAGTGCGAAAAACAAATATTCTACAGCAAATAGCCATACCATTGGAAGCATAAATCTTATAAAGGCATTGTTCAAGTATAAAGTAAAGATGATTACTATAACAAAGGAAAAAAGAAAATTCAATACAAAACTCATGGTGATATGTTTGTTACCATTTTTAGGAATGGAATAGATTAAACTTTGATCAAAACCTGCTCTTGAGACCACCATTAACATTGTAACCAGTGTAAAAGCGTAAGTGAACTCACCGTAGATCTCAGCACCATATAATCTTGTACAAAAAAAAGAAAACAGAAGCATAAAAATTATATAAGTACCTCTACCAACAAATGACTCTAGTAGTTTTTTAATAAATTCATTATTAAGCAAAGGTTTATTCCAAAATCTTTTCAAGAAAACACCTCGTAAGAATATAAATTATTTTATCATAATTTTTTTAAGCAAAGGAACCCAGAATATAAATGTAAATATATAGTATAGCCTTCTTCTCATACTTAGAGTTTTCCAATGCTTATACAAGAACTGTAGCTTACCGTATTGTTGTTTAAAGACCTTTTTTCCAATCCTATCACTATGTGCTACATAAACTATTATTGGTTCGGTTTTCAAACAAATTACATTGCTTATTTTAGATGCTCTTAAAAACAAATCAGTATCTTGCCCAGTTTTAAGTATTTCATCCCAGCCATTTAAATTATTAATAACCTTTCTTGAAAATATTGTGCAGGAGGTATTAACCTGATGGCCTTTAGTTCTATAGGTTTCAAAATTATTATTATCACCTTGAGGATAAATTTCGACATACTTATTATTGTCAAAAATTTTTCTACAAGGTAAAACAATAAAATGTTGTTCTGAAGGCTTCTTTTCTAAATATTCTATTACTTGTCTCATTGTATTTTCGGATACAAAATCATCATCATCCAAAAACCAGATATATTCACCTGAACTTTGAAAAAAACCAAAATTTCTTGCTTTTGGTGCTCCACCTAGATCCTGAAAATAATACGTGCAACTCTCCAGTTGGTTACAGGCTAATTTATTATTATATCTCTGGTCTTCAACCGAACCATCATCTACCACAATTAATTCAATTCCGTTTTTTAGCAAAAAATCATCAGATAGACTAGCTAAATTATCACGTAAAAAATCAGATCGATTCTTTGTAGGTATTATTATTGATAATAAAAACATTGCTTTTCACTCTTTCATAGCATTATTTCTTCCATATACGGTAATTAACATAATCTGAATAGGATACTATTATACGTAAGACTTTCTCTGACACGTTTGGCATACTATAATCACTTACAAGTTTTAAAGTATTTTTATCCTCGGTTTCTAATATCGTTAAGCCTTGCAAAATTCTTTCCTTTCTTAATCCTACCATCATTGCAGTTGCTTCTTCCATTGCTTCAGGTCTCTCATGTGCTTCTCTAATATTTAAGGCTTTAAAACCCAATATAGAAGATTCTTCACTTATTGTACCACTATCACTTAAAACAGCTCGAGAGTTAAGTTGCAATTTGTTGTAATCATTAAAGCCCAACGGTTTTAAAGTTTTAATTAATGGGTGTAATTCCAGACCTGTTGAATCTAGCATATTTCTCGTTCTTGGATGCGTGCTTATTATAACTGGTAATTGGAATTTATTAGCAACCGCATTTAAACTTTCGATTAAATTTATAAAATTTTTTTTTGAATTGATATTTTCTTCTCTATGAGCTGATACAACAAAATATTTATTTCTTTCAAGCTGTAAGATTTCTAATATATTTGAATTTTCAATGTCCTTCCTCTTCCAATTTAATACTTCAAACATTGGACTTCCTGTTTTTATTATTTGATCAGACGGAAACCCTTCCCTTAACAGATACTCTCTTGCAATATCACTATAAGTTAAATTTATGTCAGCCGTATGATCAACAATTTTACGATTTGTTTCTTCAGGAACTCTCTGGTCAAAACAACGATTTCCAGCTTCCATATGAAAAATTGGTATTTTTCTTCGTTTTGCAGCAATAGCACATAAACAGCTGTTTGTATCACCTAATACCAGAAAAGCATCAGGGTCTACTTCCTCCATGATGGGATCTATTTTCACTAGTATATTTCCAATTGTTTCTACAGCAGTTCCAGTTGCTGCATTCAAAAAATAGTCGGGTTTATCTAAATTAAAATCATTAAAAAATACCTCATTTAATTCATAATCATAATTTTGACCCGTGTGAACAAGAATATGTTCAATTGCTTCTGATTCTTCTAACTTATTAATCACAGCTGACAAGCGAATAATTTCTGGTCTTGTCCCTACTACTGTCATTACTTTTAGCTTCTTCATTATTAAACCTCCAAGTAGTAAGTATCAGGTCTTTCAGGATCAAATAATTCATTTGCCCACATAATCGTTATCATATCTGTATCACCTAAATTTTCTATGTTATGTGTATAACCAACAGGTATATCTATAACTTCAAATTCATCGTCACTAACAAAATATTCAATTACTTCTTCAGAATCGATTTTTCTAAAACGTATGACACCTTTACCGCTAACTACGAAAAATTTCTCATTCTTCGTATGGTGCCAGTGATCACCCTTTGTAATACCTGGCTTAGAAACATTAACAGAAACTTGTCCACGATCTATTGTTCTAATAAATTCTGTAAAAGATCCTCGATTATCAACATGCTTTTCCAAAGAATAATTAAAATTATCTTTGCTCAAGTAACTTAAATAAGTACTATATAATTTCTTTGTGAATTCATCTGACATATTTGGAATCAAACGGTTTTCACGACTTTTTTTAAATGATTGTAATAACTCAACTATTTTCCCTAACTTAATTTTGTGAATAGTTGGAATTTCACACCTTTGTTCGAATTGATTGGCATTACCTTCTAATGCGTTTATCAACTCGTTTATTACATCATCAATGTAAGCCAGATTCATCAATACACTTGGGTCATTCACCTTAACTGGTAAATCATTTGCAATGTTATGACAAAAAGTAGCTACAGCACTATTATAATTTGGTTTACACCATTTTCCAAATACATTTGGTAACCTGTATATATAAGTTTTAACTTCATTCTCCTCGCCATAGTCTAATAGTAAGTCTTCTCCAGCTTTTTTACTCCTACCATATGGATTATCAAGCTCTGCTTGAATAGAAGAAGTAACAAGGACCGGACAGTTATTATTATTTTCTTTTAGTCGATCGATTAGTAAAGAAGTTAAACCAAAGTTACCTTCCATAAATTCAGACTCATCTTTAGGTCTATTTATACCTGCTAAGTGAAAAACAAAATCAGCTTCTTTGCAATATTCATATAAATCATCTAGATTTTTACTTCTATTAAATAGTAATAGATCATTATATTGACGATTTCGAAGTTCAGCGATTAAGTTTTTTGCGATAAAACCATTTGATCCAGTTATGAGAATTTTCATATTATCTCCAACCTTTCAGTTCATCACGTACAAGCTGTAGTTCCATTAACTTCTTCTTTACTTCTTCAACATTAAGCCGATAAGTATTATGTGAATTATATTCTTCCTCTGTTGAAAGCTTTTGGTCTCCCTCTACAAAATATTTATCATAGTTCAGGTCCCTTTGGTCAGCTGGAACTCGGTAAAAGCCTCCTAAATCTTCAGCAACTACATGCTCCTCTTTCGTTAGGAGGGTCTCATATAATTTCTCTCCATGCCTAGTTCCTATGACTTTTATCTCATTATCTACCTCAAACAATTCCTTTAGAGCCTGTGCTAAATCTCCAATCGTAGATGCAGGTGCTTTTTGTACCATAATGTCTCCTACTTCAGCATTTTCAAAGGCAAAAGCTACTAATTCCACTGCTTCCTCTAAACTCATTAAAAATCTAGTCATAGTAGGATCGGTTACAGTTAATGGTTGGCCATTTTTAATTTGTTCTATAAACAATGGAATTACCGAACCTCTAGATGCCATCACATTTCCATATCTTGTTCCGCATATTAATGTTCTATCTGGATCTACTGTTTTAGACTTAGCAACAAAGACCTTCTCCATCATTGCTTTAGAGATGCCCATTGCGTTTATTGGGTAAGCTGCTTTATCCGTAGATAAGCAAATTACTTTCTTAATACCACATTCTATTGCTGCGGTTATTACATTATCTGTACCTTCAACGTTTGTCTTCACAGCCTCCATTGGAAAAAATTCACAAGAAGGTACTTGTTTTAATGCTGCTGCATGAAAAATATAGTCAACACCATACATTGCATTTTTCACACTAGCTATATCTCTAACATCACCTATGTGAAACTTTAACTTCTCATTCTTGTACTTCTTACGCATATCGTCTTGTTTTTTCTCATCACGAGAAAATATACGTATTTCTTTTATATCACTATTTAAAAATTTCTCCATCACTGCATTACCGAAAGAACCAGTACCACCTGTTATCAATAACGTTTTCCCTTCGAACATATCTTCACATCCTATAAAAATTCGCTTTGTAATTTCGAATATTTTTCTCCAACTATGTCTTTAACCAAATCTATTTCTTTTTTCTTAATTGTGCGATAACCTTTACCCACACTTTTATTAGAAACGTTCGCACTAATTTCTTCTAAGATTTTTTTATCATGTGAACAGCCTAAAAATTTCAATATTCTAGCCAATTCAAGGGAAGGATGACTAACAAACGTATTATAATCAATTGATATATATTGATCGTTAGACATTTTTTTAAAGGACTTAGCCGACGCCTCTACAGATTCTAACCACTGTTTGGCCGATATCTCAATAGCTGACATGTTTTTCGCATCCTTTTCAAAGCCATTATATTTTGGTCCCCAATAGCTCAACCTTTTTTCTTTATTAAACATTTTGTTTAATCTATTTAACAAGTACTTTGATCCGTAATAAGGTATATCTGCAGTTGGAATAAACCTAGCTTTTGCCATGAGGTATTTAAGGTCAAGTTGGGCTTTCCATCTTAATTCAGCACTAGCCACAACATCCAAAGGGTCTCTAAAAAGAAATATATATTTTGCATTAGGTACTATTTCGTCTACAAAATCCACTCTTAGTGAATTAGCACATGTCTTTTCTATGACATTATTAACACCATACTTTTTCCTTACCCAATCAAATTGCTTATTTATATAATCCTTCTTTTTTTCATCCGCATCATCTTGCGTAAATTGATCATGTTCTATTTTTTTTTGGCCGTATCTCCATATATAATTGATTTCATCACAAGGCCATGTTGCAAAGTCATCTAGTTTACATAGTAAATCTCTTAACATATTAGTTCCTGACCTTGCTGCACCTATTATAACAATATTCATCTACTCACCTATTTTTTTAATAATATTTTTATAAGCTGAATCTGTTGTTAAAAATTGGTCAAAGTATTTTCTTGCGTTCTCAGAAAATTCTTCTCTTAAAGCAGAAGATTCTTTTAAAGTCATTAAATTTTTATAATATGCTTCTAAATCACCTGTTTCACACCACAAACCACAATTTGCATCTTTCATAATCAATTCACCAAAATCAGTGTTTACATCAGTTGCAGCTAAAACCGGCTTTCCTATTCGCATTAAATTTAGCGTCTTAGAAGGAATATTTGGAATCGTATAACTTCTACTTAAATTTACTAGACCAAGATCACTAAGCGCTAATAATTGATCATATTCCTCTGTAGGAACAAAATCATACATTTTTACATTCGGAAGTCTTTTTTTATCTATTAAGTCTTTAATTTTATCCTTGGCTATTCCTTTACCAATAATTAAAAATCGTACATCATTGACATTTTCTTTATACAATTTATCAGCTAGTTCTATTAAAAATTCCAATTCATTCGCCGGGCTAATATTACCTCCAAAAGTACAAATGAATTTATCCTCTAGATCATATTTTATAATTAAATTTTGAATCTCACTATCTGTTGGTTTCTTAACTTTATATACTGATGACCAATTTTCCAGTATAAAGAATTTTTTGTCTTCAATTTGATTATTTGATTTTAAATAATCTACATTTTGTTTAGACATACACCCTAAATAGTCTGATATTTTATAAATTTTTTTCTCAATATTTCTAAAAAAAGAATAGATTAGTCCTTTATTCAACATTTTAATATCTAAAGCATTCTGTGGAAAAATATCTTTTACTACTAGTAAATACTTAGCTTTTTTATGCTTCTTTTTCAATTTCTTTACTGTGTAGTATAAAGTGATTGCAGGTGTTGGGTATATAATAAGGTCATATTGTATATCTTTGAAATGTCGATCAATAGCGTTATTAAAATAGAATGGTAAAAAAAGTGTCGTAAACCCTTTTCTGAATTTATTCACTTCAAAATAGTTGCCCGCTTTGATCCATAGAATGTGATGGTTTTCTTCTTTTTGAACAAAAGTTTCACTACCATTTTTATTTTCTAAGAGAGCCGCAACATATACATTATGACCTTCCTCGGCAAATTTCCTACTTAAGTCTTTATACATATGTTCTCTTTTTTGATCAAATGGATAGTTCAACATTAAAAATAATACATTCATTTTAATACCCTCACTACAGTTTCTAACATGATTTTGAAATCTTTAATTAATGTTGCATCTTTGATGTATTCTACATTTATCCGTACCTTTTCTGGAAAAATTATCTCTTTATAATATCGTTCAGGATTTTCACTTTTACTTAATAGTTCATCTTCATCTTTAAACTCTAAAGTAGCTTTACCAGTTATTCCAGGTGGTACTAACAGTACATATCGATAAAATTTATCTCTGTTTTGGTATAGATATGGCATATCTGGCCGAGGACCGACAAAACTCATTTCTCCCTTTAGTACGTTAAGAAGTTGTGGTATTTCATCTAACCTAAGCTCCCTTAAAACTTTACCAATTCTTGTAATTCTCATATCTCCTTTATGAGTAATTCCATCATTTGTTGATGTATTAACTTTCATTGTTCTAAATTTTATGATATGAAATGTTTGTCCTTTATACCCCATTCGTTCTTGTTTAAAGAATATAGGCATACCACTGTCAACAATGATAAATATACTTATAATAATAGAAACTGGTAACAACATGATAAAAAGCATGAGTGCTAAAATAAAATCTAATACTCTTTTTATTTGCACATATCTATTTATTGATGTTATTGTTTTATCATCACTTTCGAGGTCTATACCATGATAGTTTTTCTGAAATTCCATTCTATCACCACAATTCTTTTATTATTGTAGTTACTCTAATTAGATCATGCTCAGTCATTTTAGTATCTGAAGGTAAGCATACACCTTTTTCAAACAGTTTCTCTGATACACCTGCACCGATAAAATCAAATTCTTTAAAGAAAGGCTGCATATGCATTGGTTTCCATATCGGTCTTGATTCAATATTTTTTTCTTCAAGCGCATTAAATATATCAATTGGTTTAATTACACCATTTAAAATTATAGTACTTAACCAGTAATTTGGCTGATCCCAGTCATTAACTGGCATAAAAGAAACTCCTTCCAATTGTCCGAGTTCTTTCTTATAATACTCAAATATAAATTTCTTTTTCTTTACCCGTTCTTCTAATACCTTCAATTGTCCTCTACCAATACCAGCAACCACATTACTCATACGATAATTATAACCTAACTCACTATGCTGATAATGTCGTGCTTGATCACGAGATTGTGTGGCCCAAAATCGAGCTTTTGCAATTTTTTCTTCATTATCTGAAACAAGCATACCTCCTCCAGAGGTAGTAATAATCTTGTTACCATTAAAGGAATATATTCCATAGTCTGCAAAAGTTCCCGTATGCTTCCCATTATAATAACCACCTAATGATTCGGCAGCATCTTCAATAACAACTACATCATGCTTATTACAAATCTCCATAATTTTATCCATATCTGCAGATAAACCATATAAATGAACAATAATTACTGCTTTCACTTCTGGATACTTTCGGAATGCTTCTTGTAACGCATTTGGATCCATATTCCATGTTTTTTCATCACTATCTATAAAAACAGGAATTGCATTTTGATAGATAATAGGATTTGCCGTTGCAGAGAACGTTAGTGTGGAGCAAAATACAACATCTCCATCTTCTACACCCGCTGCTTTTAAAGCTAAATGAATTGCCGCTGTTCCAGAAGATAATGCTGCAGCAGACTTAGCCCCTACTTTACTAGCTAATTCTACTTCAAACTCATTCACATTAGTACCTAAAGGAGCTATCCAATTTGTATCAAATGCCTCTTGAACATATTGTTGTTCATACCCTTCATCACTCATGTGTGGTGAAGAAAGGTAAATTCTATCAGCCATATATTTGACGTCCTTCCTCATTGTTATAAGTCTATAACTCTTGCTAATTAACGGATTCTATTTGTTTCTTTTCAAGTTCCTTAAATACTATTCTCATTAATTTATCTTTTAGTTCTATACTATTTAATTGATTAAAATGATGGATTAGTTCGTTAAACTGATCCGCATATACTTCTATAGTTTTCCCTACATAAATCTTTTCATATATAGCTTCAGGGTGAACTTCTTTTTCTCCAAGCAATTCTTCATACATTTTTTCACCGGGACGAATTCCGGTAAATTCAATCGGAATTTCAGAGTCTGTATAACCTGATAGCTTAATAAGGTTTCTCGCTAGATCTACTATTTTCACTGGTTCTCCCATATCTAAGACAAATATTTCTCCACCTTTGGCTAAGGTTCCAGCTTGGACAACTAATCGTGAAGCTTCAGGAATTGTCATGAAATAACGCGTCATGTCTGGATGTGTAACCGTGACTGGTCCGCCTTTTTCAATTTGCTTCTTAAATAGTGGAATAACACTGCCACGACTTCCAAGTACATTACCGAATCTTACCGCAACAAATTTTGTTTTACTACGAGCTGCTAAGTCTTGTACAACCATTTCTGCTATGCGTTTCGTTGCTCCCATCACGTTAGTAGGGTTTACGGCTTTATCTGTAGAAACTAAAACAAATGTATGAGTGCCAAATGCATCTGCCGATTCCGCTACATTTTTCGTTCCGATAATATTATTTTTTACTGCTTCGTGAGGGTTATGCTCCATTAACGGTACATGCTTATGAGCTGCTGCATGATAGATGATCCGTGGATTATGTTCTTGTACAACCTCAAAAATACGTTGTCGATCTTGTACATCTGCAATAATTGGTATAATTTCAATTTCTTCTTGTTGATATTTTTGACGTAGTTCCATATCAATCGAATAAATACTAAACTCTCCATGACCGACTAACAATATTTTTGATGGTGTAAATCGCATTAATTGCCTACAAATCTCCGAACCTATTGAACCACCTGCACCAGTAACCATTACAGTATTACCTGTTACATATTCTGATATGGAGTTGATGTCTAATTCAACTGGATCGCGCCCCAATACATCTTCGACATCTACATTTTTCAAAGAACTTACCGATATTTTACCTGATACAATATCTTCTATCTTCGGTACCATTTGCACTTTGACATTGGTACTGTTACAGATTGCGACTAATTCTGATAGTGCTCCATTTGTTAAAGATGGAATAGCTATTACAATATGATCGATCTCTAAATTTTTCACTAATTCAGGGATTTCGTTCGTGTTACCTGCAACCGGTAAATCATAAAGTTGCATTTTATGTTTAGCCATATCATCATCTGCGAAAGCCACAGGTAAAAGATCGGTGTGTTGCTGTTCATTCTTTAATTGTCTGGCAATCATTGCACCAGCAGCACCGGCTCCGACTATTAATGTTCGTTTTCTATTAGTCTTATCTTGCATATAGTGGTCGCGGTAGACTCTCCAGACAAACCTTGAACCGCCAATTAATATAATATGTAATAACCAAGTTACAATAAGTGCTCTTCTATAAATGGTGAAATCATTTGCTAAGAACTGAACAATACCTGTTGCTACTATTGTGAAAGTGATTGCTTTCACGATTGCCATTAACTCCCCTATGCTCGCATATGCCCAAACCTTATGATAAAGCTTATAGACAAAGGCAAATAGATGATGAAATAGAAATAAGGCAATTGCTGTAATTGCCATTATATCTAATTCACCAAATGAATGGGTTGGGTAAACAATCCATGAAGCTATAAAAATCGCAGTACTAACAATGAGAGAGTCTAATAATATTAATAAGCAAATCCGTTGTTTGTAACCCATTGGGGCCATCCCTTCCATCGTTAAGAATTATTGGAATTATTGTTTCACCTTGTTTTGAGCTAACTGATTAATAATTTTTTGTACTTCTTCACCGATTTCCTCATTCTGTAATGCAAATTCAATCGTAGTTTTGATGAAGCCAAGCTTTTCTCCGACATCATAACGTTTCCCCACAAAATCATATGCAAATACGCTTTGAGACTCATTTAAACTTTGGATCGCATCCGTTAATTGAATTTCACCACCAGCACCGACTTCTTTCTGTTCTAAATATTTAAAGATTGTAGGTGATAATACATAACGTCCCATTATCGCTAAGTTTGACGGCGCTGTTCCTGGTTCGGGTTTTTCTACGAATTTGTTTACCGAATAGTTATTGCCGTGTTGTTCTTTTGGATCAACAATTCCGTAACGGTGAGTTTCGTGATCTGGAACCTGTTGCACACCAATAATAGAACCACCTGTACTTTCATACTCATCAATTAACTGTTTAAGACAAGGTGTTTCCGATTGAACAATATCATCACCAAGTAATACCGCAAATGGCTCATCACCAATAAACTTACGTGCACACCATACGGCATGGCCTAATCCTAGAGGTTCTTTTTGACGTATATAATGGATATCCACTTCTGCAGGTTGTTTTGTTTTTTCTAGTAAATCGAACTTGCCTTTCTTTAATAAGTTATCTTCTAATTCAAAGTTGTGATCAAAATGATCCTCAATTGCTCGTTTCCCTTTACCAGTTACAATAATAATATCTTCTATTCCAGATGCAATTGCTTCCTCCACAATATATTGAATTGTTGGTTTATCCACAATCGGTAAAACTTCTTTTGGCATCGCTTTTGTTGCAGGTAAAAATCTTGTTCCCAGCCCTGCTGCTGGGATGATCGCTTTTCTTACTTTTTTCATAATAGATAACAATCCTCCAAAATATAATGATAACATTCACTTATAATACACCTTTTAAAGTATACTTTAACTTTTAGCACTCTACAACTAAAAAATCCCCATAATTTTCCTTTTCTTGATTTTTTCTGGAACATCTCCTACTACATGATCTCCATTAACTAAATATTGCGCATTTTCCATAAACCAATAAACCAAAGAAGCACCATATTTATCCTTGATTACTGTATGTGCTTCTTGCATCACAAAACCTCTACTCGTAATATTATGTGCATCAGAGGCAATAAAATGCGTTAAGTTTGCTTCAATTAATTGAAGGCTGAATTTTCTGATTTTTTTACCGAATTTTCCCGCAACACTCGCTGCAGTAACTTGTGTCAATGTCCCATTACTCACTAAGTCATATAATATATTAGGATTTTCAATTAGCTCTTTATTTCGTTCAGGATGCACAATAACTGGTTTGACTCCTTGTAATTGCAAATCAAACATTAATTGCTTCGTATAACGCGGAACATGGTCGGATGGAAGCTCCACGAATAAGTATCCACTTGTATCATTCAGTGGCAATAGTTGTCCATTCTCTAAGTCAGTTAACATATCTCCGTTTATTCGTGTTTCTTGACCAGGAAGAATAGTGAGGGGAATTTCTTCTTCTCGTAATCTATCTTTTAATTGATCTACTGCTATTAATATATCTTTTTTATAGTTATCATAACTACCATTTAAGTGATGTGGTGTAGCAATAATCGTGTTAATTCCTTGTGATACTGCAGAATTCGCCATTTGCACACTATCTTCCAAATGCTTTGCTCCGTCATCCACACCAGGTAGGATATGACAATGAATATCGATCATATTAATTCATCGCCCTTTCTAATCAAAAATACATTACTTGTACGTCATAATATCATACTAAAGTATAACAGGGAACATCCTAAATGAAAATAGGATTTAATCAAACGAGTATTGTCGAATTCACTTTAATTTTTGTAAACTATGTATATCTTCTCCATATTATAAGATTCCAAAGATTTTCTTCTTTTTAATACGGGCTGGTTCTTCCCCTTGAACCATTTTATTGTCTAACAGTAAATTTTGGTTTTCTTGTAGTAAATACCACTGATGGAATGAAATATTGCGTTTCATCGACTTCCAAGCCGATTGTATGTGATAATCTTTTGCTTCTGAGGTGTCTGAACCGACGAAATGGACGAGGTTATTCTTCAGAAATTGCTGTGTTAGTTTTTGCAGCTTTTTACCTTTTTTACCCATAATACTTTTAGCACTTACTTGTACTAATACACCGTTTTTTACCATACTGTAAAGATGATCATGGTCTTCCTGAATTTGCAGGTTTTTTTCAGGATTCATAAAGACAGGTTTATAACCTTTCAATTGAAGTTCGTAGCATAATTGTTTGGTATATTCCGGGATATGATCATACATTAACTCCATAAAGACATATTTTGGTTCTGCCCCATAAGTCATTAAACTTTCCGCCTCTAGATCTTCTTCCATGTTTCCATAAATTCGGATCGTTTGTCCAGGAATTATTTCTACTTCTATGTTTTCTTCCATTAATTGTTGATTAACCTTTTGCACCAAATTAATAATGGTATCTTTATTGATTTCCTGTTTTCCTTGTATGTATCTAGGTGCTGCAATGATTTTTCTCACGTTCGCTTTTTCTGCTTCCTTCGCTATTGCGATTGACGAGGAAATATTTGTTACACTTTCTCGATTAATTGGAAGAATATATGGATTAATATCCAACATATGCACCACCCTTTCTAGTCATCCTACTCATACATACTAGACCTTAGTCCCATTATATGTAAAGAATAGCATATTCGTCGTTGTTTGGAAAGTAATAACATCAACACCCTCACTATATACATTAGTTTTACATCTTTATTTTATGGGGATTTATTCAAAAAAATACCTTTCGACTATTTATTAAGCCGAAAGGTATTTTTTAATTTCCATAATAGTAATAGTGACCTTTTTTCTGTTCACGATCATTAAGGACGACTCCTAACAATTTCGCATTCCCAACATCCAATAATTCTTTAGCCTTGGTGGCAGCATCATATTCTGTCTGGTTACTACGAACAACCATTACAGCACCATCACAGATGTTAGCGAGAATTTGCGCGTCGGTTACTGCTAATACAGGAGGTGTATCAAACAACACTAGATCATAATCCAAACTTGCATTAGATATAAGATTTTCCATCGCTTTTGATCCTAACAACTCAGATGGGTTCGGCGGAATTGGTCCACAAGTCAATAAATCCAATCCTGCTACATCACTGCTAGTTACAGATTCGTTTAATTCTGTTTCTCCGACTAGAACACTACTTAACCCTTTTCTATTATCAATGCGAAAGGTATAGTGTAATGTTGGTTTACGCATATCGGCATCAATTAACAATACTTTCTTCCCTTGTTGAGCAAACACAATTGCCAAGTTTGCCGTTGTAGATGACTTCCCTTCTGAAGGTCCAGAAGAGGTTACCAGCATTGTTTTTAGTTCTCCATCCACAGACGAGAATTGTAAGTTCGTCCGAATCGTTTTATATTGTTCTGAAATCGGAGAACGAGGGTTCATCTTGGTAATTAAGTGTCTTACATTTTTTAGATTAGACTGTTTTTTTCCTCTGACCACCAAAATTCCCCCTCTCCGTTTTTTGATTGATAGAAACTGACTGTCCCATCGACATCATATCTTTTTCATCGATATGCGAGACTACTCCAAGAATCGGTAGTTCCAATTTATCTTCTACATCCTGCTCAGTTTTAATCGTGTTATCTAAGTATTCAAGTAAGAATGCTAAACCTACACCAACCATTGCGCCAAGCACCATCGCTATTGCGATGTTAAGCATTGGCTTCGGATTAACTGGTTTTGGGTTTGCCGGGACTACCGCTTCGGATAGAATGTTCACATTGTTAACGTTCATTAATTCTGGAAGATCTTCTCGGAATACTTCTACCGTTGTATTGGCAATATCCACCGCTACCTCAGGATCATAATCAGTCGCAGTAAGTGTTACAACCTGTGAACTTTCTGCACTGGAGATCGATATTTTCTCTCCTAAAGCACTCGGTGTTATTGTTAAGTTCATTTCCTCAACAACTTGATCTAAAATTCTGTTACTTTTCATTATCTCTTTATATGTATTGATGATTTCGACATTAGAACGAATTTGGTTAATATCAACATTATTTACCTCATTCGTATCTTGATTAACTATAAATTGCGTACTAGATTGATAGGTTGGAGTTAAAACAAAAAAACTAATGATAGCACTGATACCAGCAGCACCAACAATTAATAATATAATCAATAATAGACGTTTTTTCAGAACTTCGAAAATCTCTTTCAGTGATATCGTTTCCTCCATTATTCGTAACCTCCGCATATAATTCTTTCAGATGACTTCTGTCGTTAATTGCATACGATCACATCATAAACGAAATTATAACATAAACTGTTTTTATTTGTCATAAATATCTTGTGATTTTTTGTGAATTTTCTAGGTACTATTTGTCATTAGCGCAATAAAAAAAGCCCATGTCACCTATCAACACAGGCTTTACTTTATTAAGATACATGGAACCATTGATTTTTTAATGCTGTGATTACAGCATTCGTCCGATCAGGTACTTCTAATTTTCTTAAAATCGAGCTGATATGGTTTTTAACTGTTTTATCGGTGATATACAATGTCGAACTGATGCGATTGTTACTATACCCTTGCGTTAAGAGCTCCATCACTTCCCATTCACGATTGGTGAATACACCGACTGGACGTTTATCTTTTCGACTATGAATTTCGCGATAGTCTCCTAATAGAACTTGTGTTAATTCTTCGTGGATATAGTTTTGCCCAGATATAATCTTTTCAATGGCATGAACAAGCTCTTGTTTCTCCATACCATTAAAGAAATAACCATTAAGGTCCATTTTAAATAATTCTGTAAGATCTGGATGATCATTGTCTTCTGTCCACACAATAATTTTCTTGTTATTTTTCATGTACGTGTTAATTAAACTTATGGTATCTATATCTGTGTCAATATCAATGATGAGCAGGTCGATAATATAGTCTCGTAGTTTTCCTTGTTGTTGTGGTTCAACCGCAATGATATCATAAGTTTTAAACTCATTCGAAAGCACCCCTACTAGACCTTCTCGATAGATAGAAGCTTCTTTCACTATTGCTATACGCATTGATATTTCCTCCTGTTTCCTTTTTTTATAATTAAAAAGACTATTTCTTTTTTGTGCAGAAATAGCCTAAAATACTTTCGACGATATAATACGAACAATTAGGTAACCAGGCTATCATAGGTACTTTTACCCTTAGATCCTAGGCTTTGCGTCCTGCTTTTTCAAACAGTTTGCCTTTTTCTTACTATTCTATTCTGTCTTATATATTACCGTTTTCCTATATTTATTTCAATATTTAGGTAGAAATATTTTTTAAAATAAGTATTTTGGTTTATTGATTGGAAATTAAATGGATAATTTATAGGTTTATATACACGTGTTTATTTGTCGATTTATGGAGTTTATTGTTGATAGAACGGAAATCGATTTCTTTATTTTAGCATTTTTTCGGGGAAATTCTAGTTATTTTGACGATTTTTATCATTATAATCAGAGGGAATTTGACAAGCGTGTCGAAAGGAAGCGATTGAAGGGTATTACCTAACAATCGGTTGTTGTTTTTAGATACTAAATCATCAACCAACATCTTATGTTAATGGAATATATTCTTTGATGGAGCTTTTAGTGAAAAGAACTTAGTTTGCAGAGACTCCTCGTTACTTTCTACTAACTTGCCACTATAGTGTTTACAAGTAAATGATACGAGAACTAGCGATACTTGGTCACCATTGGAAATGAAGCTACTAAAACTCTAAAATTCCTAAGCGATATTTCTTTTCTTTGGTAGGCAATATGGCAAGCTTTAATCAAAACATAAATCGTCATAAAAATAATAATAGCTGAGAAAATACTGATTAAAATGATTTCTTTGAATAAACTCCTTTTATTTGTTTTCTAAATCTTCTATTCGCTCTTCTAAATGATCTATCCTTTGCATTAATTCACGATTGGTGGTATTAATTCGAGTGGATATCATTTTCATTAGTGAAATAAGGAATAAGACTAAAACAACAGCACCTAGAAAATATCCAATGATGATTTCCATTATATATACTCCTCCCTCTATATAATTCAAATATCGTTAATATACTCT
>NZ_WJID01000005.1:0-68158 GCF_010994055.1 Gracilibacillus thailandensis
GAACCAGTATATACTATAGACGCATAAAGTGTTGACCGATAGTTATGTTATGCTATAATATAAACACAAGTATAAGGTTTGACACCGCCATTTTATTGTGGCGGTTTTTTCTTTTGTGTGGTATAATATAAGTAATCTTGCTTTTTCGGTTGAAGTATACTAATTAAACTCTCGGCATGGAGAACTACATTGCAAAACCGATAATACGCTGATCTGACATGTTTCAGAAACAGACTGTCTGACTTCGCAATGCGATAACAGACTTTTAAAACGGCCATCTTCGGTTAGAGGAAACCACTTGATTACATTAGTAGTTGAGTGGTTTTTTCTTGACTTCATTTACTACGCATAGTAAAATATAGTTAGAAGGTGATAACATGAATCAAACAGAATATAACAAGAAATGGCAAGCTAAGAATAAGGAACGTGCTAGATACTTAAGTAACAGGTCAAGAGCAAGAAGTTTTATCAAGAATCAAGCTACATTAGAAGATACAGAAGAATTTAAAGAGTTGATCAAGGAAAGAGAATCTAAATTAAAGGAGGTGAAGTAATGGCTTTTTATATTTACCATTGTGACGCACCAGGTTGTGATATGGATTATGCTGTGATAGAAAAACCGTTATCATGTCCTTATTGTGACGCAGGAGCATTGGTTGATGAACCCGTTTCAATAATAAGTAATTATAAAGTAGAAAAACTAAAGGAGGAATAACTTGAGTTTCAAGTCCTTGATCTATAAGATATTAAAGTATTCTAATGATGTAGATGCGGTTAGAAAGGGTAAAGTAGGAAAGCGTGTTGGAAGAAGGGTAGCTGGTAAAGCTACAGGGAAGATGTTGAAAAATATATTTAAGTAGGTGCTGATATGGAAATTATTAAATATATAATGCTTAGTATTATATCGTTTGTGCTTATCGGATATTTTCTTTGTATCATCCCAATATTTTCGGATAAATCTGAAACAGAATATGAACTAAAAGAGAATCTAAAATCATGCTTTGTTATATCTGCATTTTTAGTTGTAATCTTTTGGTTTATGCGTTTTATATCTTAAGGGTAGGTTTTCCACGCCTACCCTTCTTTAACTACATAGATTATATTGTATTCACGACTTACTTAAGAAAATAATTGTTCAAATGTGTTAGGTCCTGCTATACCATCTACACCAAGACCGTTATCACGTTGAAATGCTCTTACTGCACTTTCTGTGTTCTTACCAAAGATACCATCTACACCTAATGTGTCATATCGCTTGCATGTGAGAATAGCTTGTAAGATCCACGTTAAGTTACCTTCTGCACCTCTTTTGATGTTAACAGATGCCCTTTTTGTTTTAGGTCCCCATATTCCATCTACTGCAAGACCTCGTTTGAATTGTTTGTTTAATTCCCTTTGATAGCCTTTAACAAGTGCTTTTTTAGTTTCAGGACCAAAGATATTATCTACTGCAATTTTCAATCCATAACGGTCATTTAACGTCTTTTGGATATATGCAATAGTACCTTTTGTTGTCGTTTCAGACTTAACCTTTGACTTTGGTGCATCAACTTTGGATCCTTTTAACCTTGCCCTTACTTTCTTCATATCGATACCAGGGCATGCTGTATTTGTTCCACTAAATTCATTATGACCATTCACATCATTTACAGATAAATTGAATCTTTCCATGTTGTATTTAGCGCGTTCATCAAACGCTTTTTCTTGTGCAGCTGTGAAATTACCATTACCCACTAAACAAATGTGATACGTGGTGTTATTGTGTCCATAGATACCGTTTGTGACTACGTTAGAATCATAGTTGAGTTGTACAGTTCCATCACGCAAGATAACCTCATGATAACCACCTGTTACCCAACCTAAGCTTTTCCAGTGACGCTGAAAAGAAAACACGTCACCTACATCTGTTGCGCTGTGGTGACGTGCTATGT
This sequence comes from Gracilibacillus thailandensis, assembly GCF_010994055.1. Lineage (NCBI taxonomy): Bacteria > Bacillati > Bacillota > Bacilli > Caryophanales > Bacillaceae > Gracilibacillus > Gracilibacillus thailandensis. The sequence goes on from NZ_WJID01000005.1 coordinate 1,932, forward strand.
TTTTGATTGTAGATCGTTTAGAGTTACCGCCCATTGTTTTACCTCGTAAGTCTTGTATTTTAGCCATGATATCCCTCCTTATTTAGTTAATCCATTACGATCTAATACTTCTTTTTGCTTTTTACCAGTAGCAGTTACATAGTTATTTTTAAACCATGCCCATACTGCTGCACCAATAGTGATAGCAGAAGAAATAACTTCTCCCCACACTTCCTCACTACCAGGAATAGGGTTTAATCCTGTTGTTACTAATACCTGGTTAATTAACGCAACAACAAGCACTGCTGTACGAATAAATGTTTTCTTATCCATGCTTTCACCTCCTTATAATTGACTAAAAAATAAAGCAATCACACCACCGATTACTGCTGTTGCAATGGCGGTTATAATTGCTTTAGTTATCGTTCTTCTTAACCATTTTGTATCTTCTTTTATTTCGTAAAGCATCTGTTTAAGATAGGATATTTCTTTGTCTTGATCTGAATCCTTATGCTTCAAATCTTTGATGTCATCTTTCATGATATGTTGATCTCTCTTGATGTCATCTATTTCTTTCCTGACACTCTCCTTCCAGATATCCATTTCATTCCCCTCCATATTAGTACCCCCTATGCGTTCGTTTTTGCGAATTACGCACAAACTATAGATTTTTATACGTATTTACGCTTATACTATAAGTAGCACCGCATTTCCTATGCGTGCGGTGTTAGGTCGGTAGATGATCCCTACCGGCCGATCTGGTTTATTGCAATAAAAAAAGAACCTCTATTGAGATTCATCTTCCATTTCTTCTATTTCCTTATTTCGATACTCTGCTAATTCTTCTTCAAGTTGCTTTATCTTTTGGTTTTTCTCCACAATTATTGCGTCCCTACTTGCTAATTTTCCTGCATTTTCTGCGATTTGACCGATTAGCGACTGAACAACATATTCTTGATTTTGTTCCATTATCAAGACCTCCTATTATGCGATTTTATTTCCTTGCTTTGGTGGTCGTTCTTCCATGTAATCATTTTCGAATCCTTTTCTTAAACCTAAGACTGAAAAAATGACATCTGCATCTCTGTCGTCCATTACCTCAACAACAAAGTTATCAGTGTTTTCCTGTAATATCCTTACCTCTACCCCGTTTCTGACAAATGGCAATACATAAAAACCATTAATAGTTTCTAAGAACATTGGGTCTATATCAATCGTGTGTTGTCCTTTAGGTAATGTTTCTTTGATATACGTTTTGAAATAACTTTTCGTTGATTCCTCTGAATACATTAATCGATCACCATAACTATCAGTAGGGACAACAGCGTTTTTTGCTCCTGTTACTTCAAAATCTCCATATACTCGAGCACTTCCGTTGCTACCACCAGAACCCACGTTAACTTCAAAAATTGAATAATCATCAACATCTGAAATAGTGAAAGTCTTTGAACCTACCATTGACTTTAATCCTAGTTTAGTATCAGATCCAGAATTATATTGAACAAATTCCCACGCTCTTTCGATGTCAAATCTCATTCTTTTAATATCAATAGAGTTTACATTTGTTATGTTCCATTGCTCCATGTCTATATCAAGGAAAAATCTAGATACATTCGCGTTAAAATCCAATTCTAGCACGGGTGAAGCTACTCTTGTGTCTGGATCACCGGCATCAATCGTAAACCCATCACTAAAACTTGTGACTGTGAACAATCTATCTCCGGGATTGTTTTGTTTCCAAGAAACACCTAAACCTCCAATTAAGGAACCAGGATTCGGATTAGGATCGTCGGTGCCGCTATCATAGAAGTGTGCTTGGTGATTGGATATTAACACACCTAAAACACCATCTTCGTACGTATGCACTCGACCATCTTCAATTAATACTCGATCACCATTGCCGCTATCACTTATGATGGTGATACCACTCAATGTACCAGCAGTGATATAGTCAGCAACAATACCATCACCTGTTATCGCGTTCGGAAAAGTGTTGCCTCCATCATTCGATACACCTAATCCACCAGATGTTAAAGCGACCATCTTGTTGGGATCGTTTTTATCAACTGCCAATATCCCACCACTGTCCGGGAATTGCAATTCAGTTTCTGCATTCTTAATAGATTTTGTCGCTTGTGCTACTGCTTCATCTAATACACTGAATGGTATTTTAGTTCTTCCTTCCATGATAGCGTTGATTTGTTCTGTTGCAGAACGCAAATTAGATTGATACCGTTGCACAATACCAGGTGTTCCTAGGTCTACTTTTAAATCTCTTACTTTACCTTGCCAATCTTTTTGGATTTGAATTCGTACAATACGTACTTCTTCGTCAAAATCAATGCGCTCATCTATTAAAAATACCCTGTCACCATTCATAGGTTGCGCTAACGGATATCCCTGTTCCCGTAAATCGTGAATGTCCGTGGTCACGCTAATTTTTAATGATTCATTTACTAATGTTTCTAATCGTTCGTCCATTGTTTCTTGAGATGTAATCCGACCATCTTTAATCGGTGGAGCTTCTCGTGGTCCGAGTATGTCTGCTAATGGCGATGTATATTCTCTAATTAAATTAGCACTTTGCCATCCATCTTCTTCCGCATAGTCACCATACCCTTTGGCATAGGTGTAATAAGCACTAGCATCGTTTTCCTGCGATATATTAGAGGCGTTTAGTTTATATCGATACATAAAGCTTGTATCACGCCCGACTTGTGATTCAAGATAAATAGTATTACCTGATCTTCTAAACTCACACCCATAGCGATTTAAACCGTCTTGGAACACTTCCATTTTGGTTGCACCACCGCCAAGTCCTTGCCACGATTGAGCGTTAAATGAATCAACTAATACATAGTTATAATCAATGTCATCAAATACTAAATCAAAGAACGCACTAGCTGTCATGCTGCCGTTGTACTCGTCCTCGATTCGTTTCACTGATAAAACATCATAAAAAAGAGGAATAGCTTTTATCTGTACTGATAAAGTATTCCCCTCACCTTGTTTCTTTGCATATATGATTTTATATTCCTCATCGTCATGGTCTACTATCTCCCACATTTCTGTTATATCATTAATAAACAGCTTGTTAACCTTTGTTGGTAATATGCGACACGATAATGTGATATTACCGTTTAATTCACTATCAACAGTATAGGTTACTTGAATAGGGTATTCATTTCCTTCTAAGTCTCTTACGTACATGTATTCACCTCTTTTCGGACATAATAAAAAGAGCACCTAGTTAGATGCTCTTTTATTGCAGTTTGTTTTCGTGGTGTTTTATCTTTGTTTTTATTTTTAGATGCATTTTGGGGTCGATACAATCTTCGAGTAATTGATAAAGAAAAATGAGACGAAATTTATGCCATAACTTCAAAATAACACCACCCGTTTACTCCATTTTACTATAATTTTGCATATAATCAATCTTTAAACCCAGTGGAATAACAGAATATTTTTAGGTAGTTTTAAGGGCTTTAATGTTACTTTAGATAAAGTAATTGGTATTGACATAGCCATCTAAATTGGTAGGATATCCTGTAGTTCCCGTGCGTGCTGAATTACCCATCGCTCTGATATTTCTTGTGTCTATTCCGATATGCGTTGATGTTATATCTCCTGCAAATATATTGTTCAAAAATTGAATTCTGAAATGACCATTGATATTCGTTCCGTCCATTTCGCTGTATTCTATTATAAAATCCCCCACGTTTTCTGCGGTTTGTGATGTGTCCGTTTCGAAAATCCTTGTTATACTACTGTCGATAATTTTAACCAAGGAAAAAGAATCTTCGTGTGATTTATAATTTATATTTCTACAATCCGCAAAAATATATTCAAAAATTCTAGTTGCATCCACATTTATTGATTGTATATAGCAAGAGTCTCCGCCATTGTTAAACTCTATATTTCTAACTTTTATTTTTGTTTCTCTCGAACCATCGAAATGTTGGTCATTCCTAATAAAATGGTATGCGTAAAAACTACCACTGTACCCCTCAACAATAACATTGTCTATATCAATCGTTCCCCATGAAGTTTGAGGAAATTGATCATCATTAACCCTAAAAAAACGTAATGAACTAGGGGTAGATTGTGGAGTTATTGCCAAATCACGAATTATTGTTTTTTCTGGTCTTTTCATCTTTCGGCCATAGTCAAAAGTGTTTGGACTAGATTCATCCGTGCTAACCGCAACAAGCTCGCCGCCGTTAGGTTTCCAATCGCAATTTTCTACTACCCACTTACCAGCAAGTTCTTTTGTGTCCGCTCTTAACTTTGTCAAATTCTTACCACCAATGAGTTCAGAATTTCTTATTTTAAAATCCTTACCGCATACCGTTGTAACACTAGCGCCAACCTCTTCGGTAATAAGTTGTGCGTTATCTATATAAAAACCATCCGCCCAGTGCGTATCTACGGGAGATGTTATCGGTGAATGATAAACACCACCATTTACAAAAACCCTCTTCTGATGACGTCCTGTAAGAGCGTGTCTGCATTCTGTAATATTTCCGTTATTGATGACGACGTTTGAGGTGTCGTACATAGTGATTCCGTAACCGGACCCTGTTTTTTTGAACCCTTTTATTTTCGGTCTTTCAAAATTGATATTAGTTGATTTTCTGGTTGCGATTGCGGCGTTTAAATACCCGTTATCTTGCATGTTTTTTATGTCTACATCCACAACGTTTACATCACTTCTTATAACTTCTATAACACTACTTAAAGTTTCGTCGACTGTTCCTGTTACTTCTATTTTTAGATTGTTAATAATTAAAGCAGCTTCCTTGGGATAAAAGGTAACAGTTAATTGCGATGGGTCATACGTGTGTTCAAGTGGTGGGTAGATTTTCCCGTTCCCGTTTATTATCTCGGATGTTTCACGCTTTGTGTAGGAAGGGTTACCACCAGTTCGTTTTATTAATTCCTCTGTTGAATAGAAGTATAAAGTTCCGATTCTACCTTCTAAACCAGTTATTAAAGTTGATTCTTCTGTTAATCCTCCTAATGTGTTTGGATCAATGTTCTGCTCCGGCAAAATACGATTGATGTAAATTTTGTTTCCGATATCTGCATTAATAACAAAAGTACCTATACACTCTAAATCCGTATAGATAATAACGTCTTTCTTAATTTCAAATTTACCATTCGGAACAAAGACTTTGCTGTTGATATTTTTTGCGTAATTGCTTGCTTCTTGGATGGCTTGCGCGTCGTCATGTTCTACACTTGCACTTAAAACATCTGTGTTAGCACTATCTGCAATTGTAAAGGTAGTACCATTTATTGCTATGATTTCTGTTACTAAGTTATTTCCTCTAGCACCTTGCGTAGTAGTTGTCATTGTCCCTGTTGCACCAGTTCCGTTATCGTTGTATACGGCATCTTGCTTTTCTCCTGCAGTATCACAAGTGAATGTGACTGTATCCGTTCCTGCCGTTCCTCCTGTTGTCCATCCAGTGAATGCTGTATTACGTATTTTGTCAGCTACCGCAATAGCTGTATCTTCAACAGCAGGATCAACCGCAATAGCTGTAGAAATGCCGTCCAATGTCACAAGTACATCTCCTGCTGTTGTCGGTGCAGACGTAATCTGTAATTCTGCAACTTCTGCAACTCCGCCTGGTCCAGCACCTTCAATTAAAATACCTTGTCCTACTTCAAAATCGATAGCATCTGTAACGGTTAATTCATTACTTCCGGATGAAATACTACCCGTTGTGGATTGATCTGAACCAGAAGCGCCAAACCATTTTACATTTACTCCGCGTTCTGCGAATTCATTTTCCATTTTTTCTATTACACTTGGATCAAATTCTCTAAATTGTGTTATATCTCCTAAGTCGTTTACTATTTGGCTATATGGCCCAGGGTCTATTTGGAATTTGTATTTCCATTCCGTTCCGTTATATCTATATACTTTACCTTCGCTAATAACGCCAACTGCATCACCAATAGAAGGATTGGGGTGTGTTGTTTCTATATCAGCAAATGTATCAACTGGCGGTGTGAGATAGTTTAATCGTATACCATCTTCTACTTGTGATACTGCTTCATCAATTGTTTTTTGAACAGCATTATTAAAGTTATTCTCGATCATATCCCAGTTATCATTTGTTCTAATTCGTTGCTCTCTATCCCATTTCACGCCATTTCTATATAATTTCATGCCATCACCTCTTTAGTAGTAATAAAACCTAAAATCAAAAGCTACCCTTGCACTTGTCGCCCCTGTCACTTGAAACTCATTCCAACCAGGTACAAGCGATATAAACTTTCGATTCGTGCTACGTAAAAAAACCAAACCATTGCTTGTGACGTTAGCGCCATCAAGTACGATAGTTTGACTGTCTGAAACTGCTTCTGTTACTTTGAATTCTGTTCCGTTTGTTGTATTCCTTAATACCAATTCACTTGTTGATCCTTGTACATTGTCTATCGTTATTTTTAATTCTTGTTCAAACGGATGAAGCACATCGATATTGCTAGGATTCCATATTTTGAATGATGTTCCTGTATGCGTGTATATTAAGCTGTCATCATTAGCTATTAATCCCATGCCGAAACCCCATACCTCGTCGTTTGCATCTATGCCATTCTCTTGGATGAACTGTGAAGTTTCCAATGATTCCGCATAGACGGTGTTACAAATCATATCTACATCAAATTTACCTAGTGTATAGGCTCGTTCCGGTTCAAATTCACCATCTACTTTAACCTTATACCGTTTCACGGGATATCGTCTGTCTATTAAATAGAATGGTTGCTTTGTTCGGAATATATGAAATACTTCATCACGCATTAAAACATAGTCATCTAAATCATAAGAAAATAGCGTGAATTGTCCTGTTATTGGTCGCGGTCCATAATCAGTACCCTTGTCTACTTCGCCATCCCTACCATCAATAGCGCTCGTTGTATGTCGTGAAGGGGGTGACGATACAATGATTTCTCTTGTTCGTATTCCTAATTCTTTTAAATCATAGGTTGTTCCATCTAATCGTTGAATATATGTCATTTATCCCCCTCCTATCTGCTGAAAAATCTTCCTTTTTGATCTATTGCATTTTCTTCATTTACAGCTGTAGCAAATGTTCTTCCATTCATATTGAAATTAAAGTTTAGATATTTTGCCATTGTTTTACCTAGTTTGTCATAGTCCATGCCACCATCACCTTGATATGGTCCTGCATGTTCAGCAGGTACAATCTTTTCTCCTGCGTGAATCATGGCTAAACCATCACGGGTAACAAGGTCTGTACCTACGTCAAGGCTTGGGATATTCGGTATATTAGGGAAGCTGATAGAACCGCCACCTTTACCGCCCATACCTGGAACCCAATCCGGTATTTTAGGTAAATTGATGTTCAAGCCATTTAAAGCATCAATCATGCCGTTAATGGCGCCGATTACACCATTTATTGCTCCTTTTACTGAATCAGTAATACCATTCCAAATATCGTCTGTAGATGATTTAACACTATCCCACACACCGGAAATAGTATCTTTGATAAAGTTAAACGCTGTTTTAACACTTGATTTCAAGCCATCCCATATGCCTGTTATGGTTGATTTAATACCATTCCACACGCTAGATGTAACGCTTTTTATCGTGTTCCATACGCTTGATATGAGACTTTTGACAAAATTCAAGCGATTCATGAATAAAGCTTTAATCGCATCCCAAACACCAGTAAAAAAAGCCGTTATTCCATTCCATACGGAAGAAGTAATGGTTTTGATAAATTCCCATGATGTTTTTATGAGATTTACCGTAAAGTCAATGGCTACTTTGAATGCTGTCTTGATTATTTCCCATGTAGCACTAAAGAACGCCCCTATAAAGGTCCATGTAGCGACAGCATATTCTTTGATTGTGTCCCAATTTGCCCACAACGCCACACCAATTGCAATTAATGCAGCAATACCGGCTATAACTGCCAATACTGGCCATGTAATACCCATTACCGCCAATGCTAATGATCCCGCCAACATAATAAGTGGTGGTAAAATAGCGATAATGGCACCGATGACCACGACAACTTTTTGACCGGTAGGAGATAGGTTTTGAAACCATTCAGCAACTGATTCGACAGCTTTCAACAGAGGTGGTATAGCGTTTTCGGCTAAATTAAGGAATATATCACCTAATGGCGCAAGACTTACATCAGCTTTATTCTTAAGTGTTCCCATCTTATCGCCGAATGTCTCTGTTGCTTCGGTGTTATCTTCTACTGCTCCCTTTGAATCTTCCATCGCTTTCCCTAAATCATCAAGCGCAGGAAGTGTACCATTTCTGATAGCAGTCATTAATCGTTGCGCACCTTCTGCTCCAAAGGCTTCTGTTGCAATAGTTAACTGCTCCGTTTCAGTTTCAGCGCTTTTCATACTATCTATCGTTTTTTCTAACTCTTCTTGCGCATTTTTACCTTCTTCTGCCCATTTACGAAAACCCATATTCAAACCAGGCATAATCCTAGAAACAGAAATACCATTTGCTTCTAACCTACTCATTAATTCCGCTGATTCTTCCATTGAAAATCCTGCATTATTCAATACGGAACCATATTCTGTTAGGTGGCTAGAAATTTGTTGCAAACCTACACCGTAATCTTGCGTCAATTTGAATAAACCATCTAACGCTTCCGAACCATCTTCTGCAGGTATTTGCCATTGCGCTAATGCTTTCCCAAATGCTTCACTATTTGCTACGCCATCTTCGCCAAGAGAACGAGAAGCATCGAGCACGTTCTCAGTAAGGTTTTGCAAAGTTTCTCCTGTAGCTCCTGTCAAAGTGTTTAGGGTAGCAAGTGAATCTGCTACTAAATCAGCACTGTCAGGAACTTCCGAGAATACTTCCTTAAAGTCTTCTTTCAGACTCTCAAGCGCTTCGCCAGTCGCTCCAGTTCCTGTTTGTATTTTTCCGTAAGCCTTATCTATATCATTAGCTGCTGCGAATCCTGCTGCGCCTAATGCAACTAATGGCGCTGTGATGTATTTGGTCATTTGACCGCCTACTTTTTGCATTTTCTTAGCTGAACCTTCAACGCTTTTCTGTAGGCTTTTAACACCTTTTTCAGCGCCTTTTTTATTGACTTTCGTATCAATGGTTATCTTACCGTCTGCTGCCATTTAATCACCTGCCTTTTTTAGCAGAATCCTTTAATGACTGTGCTAATGAATCCATATGAAAATCTATTTGTTTGACAGCATCTTCTTCTTTTTGTTCTAAGCTGTATAATTGTTTTAACTTTCGTAAGTTTCGCACTTCTTCTCTGTTGTGCTTTGTCTCTTTTGGTATGTCTTTCACTCTAATATGGACCACCTTTTTAAAGATGGAATCATCACTAAGGTTGTTTAAAAGAGCGACAAATTTCTTCCAATGTAATTTTCCTTGTTGCTCGAACAGATCAATGTTATAGTCATACAAAAAAGACGCATAGATTAAATCTGCGTCTTGGACTAAATCATGCGTTTTCTTTTGTGGTACTTCTTCTTGGTTTTCTTCCTCTTGCTCTTCCTGTACCTGTTCTTTTACAGTATCTTTTTCCACCAATTCATTTAGTATTTTTTCGATAATCATACTTTTTTCTTCTAAATCTAAAGGTTGCTCGCAATTAATCACTAGATTATCAAACATAATTACTATTTTTTCAGCGTCGCTTGCATCTTCTGCGTCATACAGTTCATACGTTCTTAAAATATTGTCAAAAGTAAAGTCTAATTTATATTCAATGCCCCTTATGTTTATCGTATCTTCTAAGTAATCTGTTAACCGCATTTACATCACTTCTTGCGCTTTGTTTTGTATTTGGAAGATACCTTGTCATTAACCAGTGATGTTTTAGAATCCATCCAATCAATCAACTGATTACAAACATGAATAAGATTAAAAGAGGATTTTCCGCAAGCTTCGAATATTTCATCAAATGTACCAGTTCCGAAAAATGTTTCGATAAATTCTTTGGCGATTTGGTCACTCTCTTTTTTTAATTTTTCCTGTTGTTCCTCTGTCATATTTTCGACATCTTTTTTAGCAAATTCTTTGGCTTGTTTCTCGTATTTTTTCGCCTGTTTATGATAACGTTCAATGCTTGCATCGTCGTAATATACGTTATATGTTTTGTTACCTATTTCAATTTCGTCATAAGCTTTACTTTCCACATCAAATGTTAACTTAGCCATATTTACACCCTTTCATAATAAAAAGGGCAGCTATAAAAGCCACCCTATGCTGTAGTGAAGTTTGTTACTTCTGTGTTCGCTAGGTTGTTGCCTGCAATGTCTCGAATGTTCTTAGATGCAATCGCAGTGTAATCAGTTGTTGCTGTTAAATCAGCAGATGGAGAGAATGTAACTGTTTCTTGGTTAGCGCTATGCGATAGTGTTCCAGCTACTATGGCACCAGTATCATCCATTACATAGAAGTTTCCGTCATTGACATCTTCTGCTCTAATAGCTTCGTCAAATGCCCATGTGATATCTGTAGTTACTGCTACACCTGTTGCTCCATCTGATGGTGTTACTGTTACGGTTGGCGCTGTAGTGTCATCTCCTGCGCTTGTTATAGCAGGTTTACCGTTGAAGTGAATTGCTACAGTGATTTCACCTTTTGCATTAGCATCACCACTAGCACCAGTGATTTCAGCCAATGTACATGGTCCTTCTATGATAGTTCCGTCCGGCTCTGTGATACGGTAAGTTGTTTCTCGTTCATTACCTAACCCGAAACGCTTAGAGAAAATAAAATCTTGCGCAGGATCACCATAATAGCGATGACCTGATAAAGTAGTTGTATATTGACCACCCATTACAGTAGTCGTTAAATAACCATCACCATCTAAATATGCTGTTTGGTCCGTTTCTTCATTCATCGAAGGATCTAAACCACTAAAACCCTTTGCAACACGTTCAAAGGTTGGTGTTGAATTAGGTGTCACGTCTATTTCTAACTTGTGTTTGGATTGTACTAAAAGTCCTTCATTCGCCATTGTATGACCTCCTAAATTAATAATTCAGCTTGAAATAAAGCTGTATAAAGGTTTCCGTAATTCGTTGGTTGTACGTAATTTGGTGTTGTCGTACATTCCATTAAAATCATTGAAAAAGAGCCATCACTTGATGTGATAGCCCCACTGTTTAAGTTTTCGTATGCACTTCTTAAATCTTCTATCATTTGATAAGCAATTAAGTTATCTTTGTGATGTACTAATATTTGAAAACTAAAAGGGTAAACCATCCCTTTGTTGAAATACTTTGTATCTGGATTAGACGGAGCAGGACGTATAGCCACGCTATTTCTATCTGATTGATAGGTGCCAATTTGAATTATAGAAGGTGTAAAACTTAGTTGTTCGGTATATTCCTTTAAACGTTGCAAAAAATCCATGTATACACCTCCTAAAACCCACTACGAAAGGCTTTTTCAGAACCTTTTATCCAATTATCTAAGTCTTGCGCCTTAGCTACTTCAAACCATAATCCTTGCGCGTTTGGGTTCTTATCCGTCGAAAAATCATATTGTGGGTTGTAATAAAGGCGACGACTATACGGCGTAACCCAATTTAATTCGCCACTACCAATCTTCGAATGCGCAATACTAGAATCTCTCAAATTCCACTCATCAGCTGGCACATAAAAGTTACTATCCTTTAACACCTCACCATCCAAAAACTTTTGTGATAGCATTGTAGCTTGATCTATTCGCTTATCGATGTTAAACCATTCGACCTTAAAATTAAGCATCTACACCACTTCCATTTCAAGATGGTGAGGATTTTCATCAAATGCTTTTGCTTTAACTACATTAGTTACCTCTCTATCGTTTATGAGATCTCCTGCCTTAGCATCTGTTGGGAAATATGAAGAATTAATGCGATCAACGAATATCAAGTCACTGGCTAACACGCCTTCACTATTAGAACTTCTATTCATGGAGGTTGCAGGCTCAATACGTACATGATTAATCGTTTGTGCTTCTCCATAGGTTTTATTCCACCCATCGTCCCCTGTTAAGGGTTTGTATGTTACGGTGTCTGGTAATAGTTTCTTTGGAATTGGTTTAATACGCACGATGCACCACTCCAATACCGCGATATAACAGTCCTGTTGGCTTTAAATGTTCTAATACAGTAGGACTTATTCTGTTTGCTTGTTTATTACTATAATTGGACGATTGACCGCCTTTTTGATAGTTAAAAGCACCGATACCAACACTAGAAAATACGCCATCTGTTCCGGTGTCTACTTCAAGGTAACCGTCTTTTTCGACATAAAATTCTACTTGTGCTGCAGTCGCCTTTTTTACTTGTGATTGAATAAACTGCGGTAAATCATCGAAAATCAAATGAACTAGGGCATAATTGGTTACTTGATCGATTAATTCACTTGCTCGCTTAATATAACGGTCTAGCGTCGCATCATCTGCCACTGGTTCGCCTTGATAATCGGTTCGGTAGTATTCTTTCGTTATATAAGGCATAAAAGCACCCCCTATTTAGAGGATGCTTTGCTAGTAGATTTTGTTTGTTTTGAAGTAGTTTTCTTTTCTTCTTCCACTTCATATCCTTTATTTTTAAACCATTGAATAAGCCATTTATCATCTGTTTCAGCTTCACCCTTAACAAAGGAAACACCGGCGCTAATGCCGGTATAATCCTTGTTAGGTGCTTTGATTTTAGCCAATGAGAAAACCTCCTTATTGTACCTTGATGTTACGTAATACGCCTGCTTTACGTGTAGCTTTCAATGCGATAGCTCCAACCATTTCCACTTCACCTTTTTTAACTGCTCCTGGTGCGTTGAAATCTGGTAAGAATGTACGGATTACACCGTTTCCTGTCGGTGATACACCGTGGAAACCATCCATACCTAAGCTAACAGCATAAAGGTCAGTTAAACCAGAAGTAGGAGTAGTGTCACCGTCTGGATCTCTTTCCACAATCGGTACAACTGGATTAGTGCTAGTTCCGTCGTAGAAGTATCCTAGATCCACTAATGGAATGTTGTCATAACCTGTTACAGTACGACCAAATGCATCTTCGTTTGAAGTAAGGTAACCAGCACGACGAGCGATCGCTTTAATTTTAGTGATCAATTTAGAGTTACCCATTAACATAGAAGGGCGACCGTCTAATTCAGCTAAGAAATTGTCGATTTCCTCTAAGAATGTGAACTTATTAGAATCAAGACCGCTTGCTGTTGACAAATCAATATGTGAATCTGTATTAAGTTCTGTAGTAGAACCTGTAAGTGCTTTGTCTAATCCATCAAATGCATTTGCATCAACGGCAGAATCGCCATTGATTACAGTATTGTGGAACAAGTTCGCTGCACCTCTAATTTTTTGATTAAGTTGGAATTCCATTTCGTTAATTTGACCAGATGTATCTTGGATAACACGGTCAACCTCGAATGCTCCACCAAAGATTTTTAAGTTAACGAATTGATTTTCTCGTACTGCTTCATTTGCTGAATATTCGTTATTGATTGCACGGAAACCGGCAGTTGAAGGTGTTTTCAAACGAGTGTAACCATACGTTAATGTCGATCCACCAGTACCTGGTGAAACCGCATTGTCAAATGTTAATTGGTCTAATAATAGTGATGAACGACGAAATTCATCTATAACTTGTTGGTCGATATGGTCGGCCATACCTACTTTTGCTTCTTGTAATGTGATTGGCATTATAAATCATCTCCTAAATTTTTATTGTTTTTGTGCAAATTTCTGTGCTAGGGCTTCGCCTAGGCTTGAAGGTTCACCATTTCCTTGTTGCTTTTGGTGATTACCTGTTGTAAAGCTTGGTTTTGGTGGTTCTTGTTGTTCTTCTTGGAATAGATAAGGATCACTTTCTTTTATGTTCTTTAACTGATCATCTAAACCTAGCAATTTGTCACCGTCTAACTTAATAGATTCGGTGTCTAGTAATGCTTGAACAGCTTTAGGGTTACGAACCTTATTAGCTTGCAAAGCATCTTTTAGTGTGTAATCAAATGTTTGCTTTTGAATTTTAGCTTCATAATCATCCTTGATTTTCTTGTTGTCATCTTGCAACTGTTGAATTTGCGCTTGCAAATCTTCATTACCAGTTGCTTTTGTTTTTAAATCGTCTAGTTGCTTATCACGATCACTAACTTGTTTCTTGTAATCGTTCTTTTCTTGGTTCACTTGATCAAATTTATCTTTCGGAATATAACTTCCATCCGACACGATAGCTATCTTGTGTTCATCTCCTGCTTTTTCTTTCACTTGGTTATATAGTTCTTCTCCTAGTAATTCTTTTAAATCCATTTATATCAATCTCCTTATTGATGTTTTTTAGCGTGTCACACCTCACGCTTAAGGTTACGCTTAGTTCTACCCCAAGCCTTTAAAAAGGGCATAATAAATAAGCCTGTTTACCGACTATTGCTTAAAGTCCAGTCTGATAACCGAGACTAACGGAGATGTAGGATCACCACCTTTCTAAGCGAAATACTCTGGTTTGTCTTTCTGCTCTAACTGGTGAAGCCTTTTTCCTAGTTGTAAGACCATCCGTTCAAGATGATCATGTCTTTCTTTCAACTTCTCGAATTCTTTTTTACTTACTACGATGGTGATCACCTCCTAAAACCATGAGTTATATTTACTTTCCGACAATGTATAAGGTATTGGCTCACTATACTTCAATATATGTTCCGGAACATCAGTACTAGTTGTGCAATCGCACCACCTATACTGCAAATCTTTGTTGTGATCTGATAATCTTTTAAGTTCTTGAATATCTCTGTCCACATAAACACCACCTTAATGTATTTGTTCACGAGCATAACGCCTTGTGCGACCTGTTTGCTTAATAAATGCACGTTGATTCGCTTGTCTGTCTAAAACCTTCCTACGTGCTATCTCTGCCCCTTCTGTGTCGCCTATCTGCTCCAACATTGCTTGTTCACGCTTGGCATATCTGATCTGTCTTTCTAAGTAGCGTTGTTTTTGGGAATTATTATAAATTCTGTCATTCACTTCTGGACTTGTCGTGTTTTTATATCGCCTTTTTGAAATGCCAGGTATATAAGCATATTTAACGTGGGAACAATGAATGCCAAATAATCCATCTGGCTGTCCGTAACTGGTACTAGCTAAAGATGGATAATTAGGATCATTACCACTTAAACTGTATATCTTGCCTTGATCTTCAAAACATTTTGGTCTTGCTCCTGGGTAACTCGAAACCTCAAATAAATCTAGTCCGTATTCTCGGAATCTCTCATCTTGAAGATCATTGGCCACATTATTAGAAGTGGATCGCATAACCATATTTACATAAGCTTCTGAACTAAGCCTTGCACCATCTTTTCTGATTAGTGCAGGTGTACCAACTTCTGACCATTTTCGAACAGTTTTTCTAAGTGCTTGATCTGGTGTACTTATACCAGCTAATACTTCACCAGTAGTACTATTAATAATATCTAAATAAGCTATCCTCGATTGATCTAGCATCGTTGTGTTAACTAGATTAAAAGTTTGCAAGGCTTGTCGTTCATATGCGGTTAATATTCCTGCTAGTGCTGCGCTTTCTCTCATTGGTGGTGCTTCATTTAATACCCCTGCTTTGACACCTTGTTCTAAGATATCCTCATTGTCTACTAATGCCCCAAATCCTGCTTTATCTAATGCTTTTCTCACTTCTTCGGTGGTTTTACCTGATTGACTAGCGATAAATTGGATATTTTCATTACTCAATGATTCCAACTCATTCAATGCTTGTGTTTGCCATGCTTGTATATCATCTTCTGTAAGCAAAGAATCATGCTTTCCTAGACGTTTTGCGATGTTCAATAGTATCCCGCTCTCGATAGAGAGGTAAACATCAGTAACGGGTTGTGAGATACGTTGTAGTTCTCGTTTGTCCATTATTCATCATCCAAATATCTTTCAGTGATTGTTTCAACTTCTCCATCTATGTCTAATTCCAAATATCTAGGGTGCGCCACTATTGTTACTTCTGGTTTTTGACAAGCATCTAATCGTACGTTCACACTTCTAACCCATTTCATGTCCTGCTTTTCACCATCAATGTAATAATCATAATTTCCTATATGAACTGTGTTACCTTCTGCATCTTTACGCTTCTTGATTTGTATTCGTTCCATTATTTCCACCTCCTGTACCAAAGAAGTCTACACTTTCAGCAGTTGCGGTTGCTCGTTCTTCGTTAATCTCAGCAATCCAGTCAATAGCTTCTTCTTCTGTCAATCCGTAATATCGCATGATTGCTCGTTTCTTCGGAATGATGCCTTGTGATAATTCTTGTGATAATCTACCAATCTCTGCTGTTTTATCCTCTGCAATCGAATCATCAAAAGCTACTGTTACCTCATAATCATCTGGTGCTTTAAATATTCCGTATAGTTCTGCAATTTGTAGAATAGATGCAATTAATTCTTGTAATCCTGCTTCTATAACCGTCTCATGTGCTTTTTTAGATTTGAAAGTCTTGGATTGTTCACTCACAACCTCTGTAGCTGTTTTCATGCTCTGACCATCGAAACTAAATGAGCCAGGACTAAAACCTGCTTGCATAGAGAACAAATTTAACAAAGCATTGATTGCTGCAATATGTTCATCCACTCGCAAAGTAATTTCAATATCTTTAATCGTGTCTTGATCCATATCACCATAGTCAAATGCTTCATATGTGCTGTCGTTCGCATCAAAATAACGATGCGTTTTCCCTGTTTGTGGATCTACAACTGTTTTAACCATGTGAGCAGGTACAACAATACGCTTTTTACCAAGCACGAATTCTTGATGAAAACTATCAAATGCTGTATCGATCGCTCTAAGAGTGTCAATCGAATTAGCAAATATGCTTATACCTAATGGTGATTGCGTATCTACGTTATTGGCTATATTCGGTTTGAAATAAGCAAAGGAATTAGCTTTCTTATCTGGATTAACAGGTAATGTTGCTTCGATTGCAACACCTGGAAAAAACTCTTCAAATCTCCCTGTAATATCTACACCTAATTCTCCCTGTGTCTCACTAACATGCAACGTGTTTCGGATAATTAATGTGTTACCTTGCCATGTGTGCCATTCGAGATGTGTATAGTATTTCTTGCCTTTCCTAAACTCATTAATAAACACACCTTCAAATATACCGCCATTATCCCAAGATAACGGAATAAAACATTCAGCAGTAACAAAGGTTAGCTTCACTTTATTGTCTTGTGCATACGGTTTAATAACCATGCCACTAAGGCCGAACATAAATTCCAAATAATCTTGAAAATTCTTATTGAATTTGTTTTGTTTGAACACTTCGTCAATGAAATTTTTCGTTTTGTCATCACTTATGCTAATTTGACATTTCTCATTGAAAACTAAAGAAGCCATTTCCTCAGAAACGACCTTTGGCATACCTAGTGATTGCATTCTCCTTGTTTGATTTCCTTTTTCAATGGTGTGATACTTAACTTTGTGCATATCTTCATAATAACCTTTATATAGCGATTTCCACTTTTCTATTTCTTCGTACATTTCATCGTTTATGGATATGTCCTTGTGTTCTGATAGCTTTTTTACTCCATCGATCAATCCCATACGTTGCATCACCTCCTTAACTTTGGCTAATAATCGCTTAAACATGGTTTCACCACCTTAGAACTTCAATCCTAGTTTTCTTAAATTGTCGTTAACGTAATATTGGAACATATCGCAAGTGTGATCATCCTCTTTGATTACTTGCGGATCGTCTGTTTCTCTTGTTTCCTCTTTCCACTGATATTTCTTGTGTTCCTCAATAAATATTTTGTTATTAGGGGTATCTAAATAATAAAAACGCCCCTGCGCTAATAACACATGGACGTGATCAATCATATCTACTTTCTTTTTCTTAGCTATTGGATGCAATCTAATACCATAATCTAAAAACAATTGATTTCGTAAAGCGCCTTCTGCTGAATCGATCGTTTCCTTATCGATATTTCGTTTATACTTTTCAATTATCTCTTTTCTCCACTCGTAAAAATCTTTAGATAATTCGCTAGGTGCTTTCTTCTTAGCTTTATTGTGCGGAGAATAATAATAGGTGTCTAGTAGTATTACATTTTGTTTTTTAGTTAGTGCGAATGCTCCATGAGTAGTAGCTGATACTTGATGCCCTGTATCAGTTGAATCATCAATTAAAATGATATCGTCATCTTCTGGTAACTCCTGTAATGGTGTAAATAAATCCATGTTATAAACATTCGTACCAAGTCCGACTGGTTCACCTAAATATAAGTAACGGTAATAATCATAGTCATTGTTTTTGATTCGTTCGATGTCTTGCAACATTTGTTCTGTAACAAACCCTAGTTCATCATCTTGGTAACTTGAATGATGCACAAGATAATTTTTTTCGTCTTTCATGCTTTCAGACCATTCATTTATCCAAGAATAAGGGTTTCTCGGTGGGTTGTATGACCAAAAAAAGCGAACCATATCAACTAATGGATGCTTTTGTCTCATGAAAGTTGTATTCGTCTGGTCAAATTCTTCTGCATCTTTAAATTCTGCAGCTTCTTCATACCAAACAGCTATAATATTACCGATATCATTCGATTTTAACTTTTGAAAGTCATCTTGACCGTAAAAATAGAAGGTTGATCCAGTTTTTTTATGTGTGATTTTGAAAGGTGATACAGTACAAGTGAATCTATTCATTAAGCCAAATTTGGTAATGGCCCATTGTATTTTTAAATAAACGGAATCACGAATAGTATTGGCTACTTTACGAATAACGACTACATTTGCCTTTTCGCCTTTCTTGATCAGCATTAACATCATAAAAACGAGCAATAAAGCTATAACAGACGATTTAAACGAGTTACGACCGCCACGTAATATGTTATAAGGTTTATTTGTTTTCCAAACTTTTTTAAAATGTGGATTAACCTCTTTTTGAATGTCAATCATCTTCATCACTCCAACGATCGACAATAATAATTTCTTCGTCGCCCTCTTGATCGTCTTTTGCTAGTTTTTCTGCTTCAGCTTTCGTTTTATCAATCTGCGCTTCTAGTAATTTTTCTTTTAATTCATCATGTCTATTTGTAGGGTATCGCTTAAGAATACTCTCGATAGCTTTTTGCCTGTCTTTTATGTCTGGCTTTTTCTCGATGCGTTCTATGCCCATTTCAGTAGGGATATAGAGTTCTTCTGTCATTTCCCCTCTACCTATCGAGGTAAGCAATTCTAAAGCTTCCTGCGCCTTCATAATGCGTTTATCGGCTAATTTATTTAATTGCTTGTCTATATATGTCTTAATCCCAACATTCTCCAACAATTTATAACCTTGTGCATTTGCATAACTTTTGCTATAACCTGCTTTTATTGCTGATTCCGTTAAGTTCCCTGTCTCGATGTAATAATCAGCAAATCGCTTTTGCTTTTCAGTTAGTTTCATTACATGACACCTACCCCCTCAATCGTTATTTCTCTCTTTCTCCATCATTACAGGGCAGAAACGTTGTTCTGGTAATGTTTCTTTCGGTATTGTTTGCCCTGTAATCATGAAAAAAGACACCCTATTTGGATGCCTTTCTCTTTTCCTCGATAATCTCTTGTATAGTTATATCTGTTCCGTCTAATATCTTGTCAATTGCGTAATTTACACCTTTGATTGTTTCGTTTGACACTCCGTGATAAGGAGCATCTTGCATACTATAACCAAGGTGGAATATATTATCTTTGATTTTTTCTAGTAATTCTTTATCGTTCACGTAATCATCTCCTTTGATCCCATTGTATCAAATGGAGTGGTAGGACAGTAGTATTAACCTCGCCTGTCCTCCCTTCCATTCTAACATGTACTTTTTTCTTTCGTGAAATGCTGTGGAAAGTGGCATATTTGGCAGAAATGGTCGATCATTTCATCTTTTAATTCCCCTACTTTGTATCTACTAATGCCAAGGTGTGCGCCTATGCTTCTTAATGACATACCTTCCATCATGCAATCTAATATAATTTGGTTAAAATCATTGTCTAGGTGATCTGCTAATGATTCCACTATTTCTACATTCTCTTTAAAACGTATATAACGCTCATATAAGCGTTTTTCTCGCCTACCCATTGCATCTATCTCGGCTTTACTTTTCTCTTTTGTATTAGGCTTAGGAAGTGTCGCTTCAATGCCATATTGTGCTGTTCCTGCTCCTTGTGGTCCATCGATATTATTAAGTATTCTCGAGATACGTTCTACCTCTTTAATTTGCCAGTGGTAATTGTATATTAATTCTTGTAATTGCTGTTTATTCATTCCAACCCGCCCCTTTGTTGAAAAGATATTGTGCATATGTGCTACGTCTGATCTTTTTAATCACACCTGTTCTCCTATCTCTCCTTAATGGATGGATGCGCCACTGCATTTTATGATTCATATTATATCGCCCCTTATAATAAAATAAAGGACACTAACGAAAACGCCCCTGCTTCGTTAATGCCCTTCCTCGACTTATGTCCGATAGAAGTTGATTTAGTTTTAAACTTGCCCTTCTCGATAAACAAACTCGTATGTCTCTACACTGTTGTCTATTTCTAATTCAATACCGTAAATGGTGTTTATATTTGTTTGCTTTTCTGTAATTTCATACATCCATTTCAAACGGTCAAAATATTCTTGATTCATCTTCACCCTTATTGGTGATGATTTGCTTTTTTTCTTGGATCTCTGATAATTGATTCATTATTTGTTCAAAAGCACCCATATTGTTACTTCTCCCTTTCTGTTTTATCGCAATACTGAATCCTACTATTTTCAAATTTAGCTTCTAACTTACCGAATCCAGAAGTAGGCTTAAATCTATTTGCTTCGCCTTTCTTGATAATGATGATCTGATCAACGTCTGGATCGTAATTTATACTTCTTAATGTCTGTATTTGTTTATCTGCCATGATGTACCTCCTTAGTCTTTCCTATCGCTATTAGCCCATTTGCTGAACATCCATATCATAAATGCAGGAACTAATACAATTAAGCTTCCTATTAAGCCACCAATCGCAATGTTTTCCCATAAGAATTGGTTCACTTCACACCCTCCAATACCTTAATGATTATATAAATTCGCTTTTTGATACCAATAAGAGACATCTGTACTTGATTCACAATCTTGTTCCCAAACTACTCTTTTACTGGCTCTTAATTCGTCTGTATGAACATCTAACACTGTCACATTGTCGTCTTCATCTCGTTTAAGCACAACATACACATTCATACCTCATACCACCCTTTCACGCTCTATTATCTTAACTTGTACCCTAGGATTCTCTTTGTCTACTTCAAAAACATGTGCTACATTACCGATCTCTTTCCAACCGTCATTTTGAAGTACACCAGCTTCTACCAATCCATCAAATATAAACTTCTGACCACTTGTGATATTGTCCTTATCTTTGCGCTTATCTTGGCAATACCACGTAATAACGAAGTCTGCTCGCTCGATCTTTGGTAGTTTCATAGCATGTAATTTTACTAACTGTGTGTATTGCTTTTTCATAATGGAATACTGCATATGATGTTTCTTACTCATTTCGATTATTTCATTCATGCTTGGGAGTGTTCCTGGTATCGTGAACTTAATCATTGCCCCAACCACACCGATACCACTGCACAAATCAATCCGAATATCACTAATCCTGCTACATATAATTTAATAGTTAATGCTTTTATTATGTTTCGGTACGCATCTCTTTCTAGTTGTGTCATGTTATCCCTCCTACAGTTGACTAATATTGGTTATGACTAAATTATCCGTTTCTCTTCTCCTTTTAATTTCTTTCTCTAATTTTATAACGTCACTATATGATAATCGCTTTTTATCGTGGATATAGGTTCCACTATTTTCAAAATCGCCTTTTTCAGTTTTGTATTTGTAATGGACAAAATATTGACTTTTCTTATGCCTGTGACTTCTCCTTCTCATGTTATCCCTCCTGTAAGTCTGATTCTTTCACAAATGTTCCGTTGATTAGCTTTCCTTTGCGGTCTTTTATTTCGTTGTATGCAGTCTCTAAACATTCATCAATCGTCATATCGTTTTGTTGCGCTAAGATAATAAGTGTCACCAGAACATCGCCTATTCCATCTTTTAAAGCATCTTTATCACTTCTTGCTAATGCAGCAGCAACCTCGCCAACTTCCTCTGTTACTTTTAAAAATTGCTTGGAACTATCTGCTTGATCTAATCCTTTTTCTTCGCTCCACTGTTCCACTTTATTTGTTAAGTGCGACATTTCTAAACTCATTTACTCCAACCTCTCTTATTTGTTTTGTAATGCTTGACGCGCTTTGTTTGTTAAATGCTCCCATCTATAACCCCTGGCTATATCTGAAACGGTGCAAAAATGAACGTCAAACATACTAGCGACCTCTTTTGTTTTGAATTTTCCTGTTTGCATTAAGTGGTAAATTGACAAAACTTCTGCTTCGCTTAATTTTGATCTCCCATGTTTTTCGCCTTTTGCGGATTCCTTTAGTCCAGTCATGTAAGCATGTTTCTCGTTTTCGCCATTAGTCACCCATTCTAAGTTAGATACATGATTATTCCTCTTATTTCCGTCTATATGATTTACCTGAGGTTTATCATCAGGATTCGGAATGAAATGCATTGCTACTAATCGGTGGACAGAAAATCTTTTTTGAACGCCGTTTTTACATAAAATTATTTGGTAGTAATGACCGTTATCTTTTGATGACATCACTCTTCCGTTTTTATCTCTCTTAAAACTTTTAACTCGGCCGTGGTTGCTAATCTGGTACATGCCTTCAAAATCTTTTATATCGACCCATTCTTCCAACCTACTCATCTAATCCCTCCTAGCCGTCTTATGAATAGCATCCATTGCTATCTCTTTGATACGCTCATCTTTGGTTATCGTGGCTATGGTTCGCATTTTCTCTCTTAATAGGTGGTTGTGTCCTGTTAGTTTGTTATTTTCTACTTGTGTTCTATGCCATCTTTTCTCTTCTACAGTGGGCATGGTATTCACTCCCTAAGTTTATTCATAAATTTAATAGCTTCTTTTCCTCTAGCTATACTTTTATCGTTAAACTGCACATAAGCATCGTTATCATGTCCGTGTCCACAACAAGCATTCATCACTCCTGGTAACGTTCCGAGACAAGCGTCATGACCTTCTGGTGTAGCATGTTCTCCACAATATCCACAAGCTCTTTCTGTATGTGTTTCTACTGTTGATTCTTTAGTGTCGCTATAAACCCATTCTTTGCCGTTATGTTCTATTGGATGACCTCTTAAATGTGATGTGGCTGTCATGGTATTCACTCCTTAAACTAAGTCGTATTCCATTTCATTTCTAACACTTAACCAACGCTCTTCATCCTCGCTCTTTAATTCTCCATAACCGATCATGTCGCCATATTCCATATATCTACTCCAATATTCTTGACAGGTTTTACACCAGTAATTGCTTGCTATATCGCCACCATCAACAGTAGTGATCAATTGCATTTCAGACCCTTTAAAAACCTTCCTCGCACAACCAAAGCAATGATGATCTTTTCTGGTAGTTACTGTCTTTTGAGATAAAACATCCATTTTTTCACCCTTTCAAATTATTTAATATAAGCCGTTCTCAACGATTTTGTTTCTCTCGGGTGTATTTAGTCTAGTAAACTATTTAAAACGATTCTGTGATACTCTACGTTAGAATTAGAACCATGAACTATGTGGAGAAACAACTTTAACCTTGTAATAATTCAAAATCTTCACCAGTTCCTTATCCGTTTTCCCCTCTACATCGGTATAACCATGTTTGGCTAATTGGTTTTCTAAGTGACTGCGGTAATAATCTTGTTTAATAGCTGGTTGCATAGGATCACCTCGCATATTGTTGGTATTTCTTCCTCACCTTTTTCATGATAAATCCTGTATATCCTCTGCTTTTGTTAAAGATTTTTCCTATGTCCCTATCTGTGTAACCATCCATCTTTAGTGACAAAACTCTATTCTCTATTTCATTCAAGCGATCTTTGAATTCATTCACATATATTTCTGTTTCGTCGTATGGTGTTGAAGTTAAAATATCTTCTAAAGTATCGTCTGAATCTATTTCCGCCTTTTGATTTGTGCTTTTGATTCTTGTTTTCATTGTTTCTAGTGCGCTTGTAACATGTTCGATTGGCGCATCTAATTTCTTTGCTACCTTTTCTGGTTCTTCTTCTTCTAGTTCACACTGCCGTATTTTAGTCATTAGCCAATATATGTGAGAAGGTACTCTAACTAAGAAGTTATGTTTTGCAATCTCGTTCATCATATAGCCTTGTATATACGGTCCTGCAAAACTTAAAAATTTCACTCCTTTATCGCTATCAAACTTTTTAAATGCTTCGGTTAATCCCATTGCTCCAGAAATAAATAAATCCTCTTTTGTCATACCTATAAGGAAAGCTGTTTTCTTTAATGGATTAATTTTTTCTTTGATAAACCCTGTATGCTTTTCTAACAAGTCATCTACAGTTACCCATTCCCCATCGATGTATTTCTGTTCCATTCCCTCACCTTCTTTTGTCATCAAAAATGATATAGCTTACCTTTTTCGGTTTACTGTAATATGTCTCTACCTTCTGCAATACTTCACCATCACTATTCTTATAGGTGCTTTCTTTTACGTATTGTTTCATGCGATCACCTCACACAAATCTATAACCAATCGGCACATGTATTTTTTATTTCTAGCTAAATGACATACAGCCCAATGCACTTCCCATGGATCTCGGTTATATAATTTAGCAATCTGTGTCTCGTTAAATCCGTGGTTGAAAAGGTCAGCGATTTGTTCTAGCACAAAATCTTCAAAGCTATATTCCAGGTCCTCATTTACGATGGTGTAACTTTCTTCTTCTTTTAAGAAATAAGCATCTCGTAATGTGTTAATACTCTGACCTTGCACTATCCATCCCTCCAAACAAGATAATCCTGATATATGCGTTCAAAATTCTTTACACGTTGTTCCTTTTCTTCCTCTGTGCGTTCTACTTGGTGTATCTTGGTCTTTTGTTTATGTTCCTCGTACCAGTCTGGGATGATGTTGGGTGATGGTTGAGATTCTATTTCTCTATTCATCTAATCCCTCCTAAAATGGTAAATCGTCTGGATCTATACTTGGTCTTGATGCTTCAGCAATCTTTTCTTTTACTTCTTCATAAGATTCTTGAACTATAATTTGTTGCCCGAAATTGTGGACCGCCGTATCTATCCTGCAATTATCATTAGATTTCAAAATTGAAACGATATGATTAATGTTTATTGATGTAGTAAATCCGCCTTGTGTATCTGTTATTTCAATGAACATCCTTACCCCTCCTAAAAGTCTTTAAATTGATTACGCATGAGCGACTTCAATCTTCAATTTGTTTAATTCATTTGTCAGTTTGATAAATGATTCTTTGTCTCCGATGTCTAAAGCATGATTTATTTGCATTTTCAACATATCCTCATCAGTAACGGTTGTTTTACACTCGTATTCCATTTTTTCGTAAGACGGATCAGCATCATCAACCATTCTTTTTTTTATTATTTCTTGTTGCTTTTCAATTTCTTCTAACAAGATTTTTTTAAGAAAACTATGTTCGTTGTACATATTCATCCTCCTAAAAGTCTTTAAATTGACATTGATACATCCCAACCATCTTGCCTTTTAACTCAAGTAAGTCTGATACTTTAACGTCTCTGCCATCCATGTGATATAAATAATCTCTGGGACGAACATTCCATTTTTCTATTTGGATTCCGTTCATGAAGCAGAAACTTTTTAAATCGTCTAATGTTTTAGCTTTGATTAGATATACATGACCGTCATAAAGAACCTCATATAAATCTTCTTTGTCTGGTATCTTCTCTTTCATTTCGGTTATCAATGGATTCATGCGATCTCTAAATCTGTCTTGCACATAAAAATCTAATTCTTTCATGTCTTGATCTAGTGTTAATGTTTTTTTGTCGAATACAACGAGCATGATTAAAGCTTGTAAAGAAGGATAATTTTCCTCAATGGCTATGTTTAAACATTCTTTAATTTTCACTTAGGTCACCCATCTTTCCAGTTGCTTTGTTGTAATAAACCTTTGCTTTGCCTGTCGGACCATTTCTTTGTTTTGCTATGATTATTTCTAGTTCATTTTCGCCAATATCTTGGTTGTAATAATTCTCCCTATACAAGAACATGACCATGTCTGCATCTTGCTCAATACTTCCAGATTCACGAATATCTGATAGAAGTGGTCTTTTGTCTTGCCGTGCTTCAACTGCTCTTGATAATTGCGCTAGTGTCACAACAGGACAATCATATTCTTTGGCAATCATTTTTAAATTTCTGCTTATGTCCGTTACTTTTGCATGATCTGAATTAAATTTGCCTTCATGGTGAATTAGCGTCATGTAGTCAATAAATACAATGATTTGTCTGCCTTCGTATTTTTTCTTAGCTTTTCTCACTTTCGATCTGATGTAAGGAATGGTTTGCATTGGCTTATCGTATATTTCATAATCTTTTTTGAATAATTCGTTTGTTGCATACTTCCAGTCGTCTTTCTTTCTGTCAGATAATTCATATGGATTTGTTGCAATAAACAAATTAATTTCACCAATTGTAGATACAAGCCTTCTGGTTAGTTCCTCTCCTGACATTTCTAAACTAAAAACAAGAGGTACTGCATCTTGTTCAATTGCTTCAAGAACGAATTTAAGCATTGTTGCTGTTTTCCCCATTGAGGGACGGGCAGCCATAATGTAGCTTGACTGATTTCTGAAACCTTTCATGTAGTTGTCTAAATCTTTCAAACCAGTTGCTATTACTTGTTTGTCTTTATTATCTGTAAAAGCTTCATCATGTAATTTTGTTAGCATTGCGTTTTTATCTGGATCATCTTCTACAGCAAAATCATCCATTTTTTGAAGTCGGTCCAGTAATTGATCTATGTCCTTTTCTTCTTTCGATAGCCACGTTTTGACGATCTTTTCGCTTGCTCTAGCTTTAAACTCTTGCGTTAATTTCTTTTCGTAAGAATCAAAATTCTCTACATCTCCATGATGTTCGATTTGATCTATGAATGTTGCTCCACCTAATTTATCTAATATTTCAAAGTTTTCGCTTAGCAATGTAACCTTATCTATTGCTGTATCTTCTCTTGAGAGTTTCTGCATAGATTCATAGATTGATTTATTAATATCATCAGAAAAGAAATGCTTTGTAATAGCTGTGTCTTTAAGTAGTGAGTTGTCCTTTAAAAAACATCCAAGTATCTGTTTTTCTAAATACATTTTCACAACATCCCATTTTCTCTCAACATTTCTTCGTGTCTGATTTGATCTAACGTTTTCTTAGGTTCTGGTAGGTAATACTTGAGTAGTCCAGCTATAGTTGGATTGAATGTTTCATTATCAATATAGTCATCTATCATTTTGATGAATTTCTTTTCTTTATGATCTTTAAAGCGTTCATACCAAAGAGACAAATTTTTATCAGATACTTCAAAATTCCAGTTTGGATAATAAATCATTAATTCTTTCATTTTTTCTCTGAATAATTGTTTATCTAACATGCAATCACTCTCCAAAAGTTAAATTATCGAAAGCTGCAAGTTTGTCAGCGTGTTTTTGTGTTTTTCTTGAGTTGATATCTGTTACCTTTTCAGTCCAATTAAGCCTTTCTTCAAACTTGTTATTGAATAAAGTCGATGGTTGTAAATAGTCATCACCGTATGCTCCATTACCAAACTTTTGCCCTTTCCATTTCATGCAACAAATATCTATTACTTTATAAAAATCATCTTCTCTAAAACCTTCTCCCCATCTAGCAGAGATAACTTCTTTCGTCTTCTTGGTTGTTGGTCTAAATTTCTTATTAGTTTTTTCATTTAGATAATTGACGATATCAGCGAACGGTATATTATCTTTATCATTCTTTTTACATTCTTGATCATTATTGTTTATATCCGCCGACTGTTTCTTACCTTCTCCGTTAGGTGTTTCTTTACTGTTACCCCCATCCTTTTTTGATTGATATAAATCCCAATTTATCAACGTTACAAGTGTGTATTGTCTGTTACCCTTACCACGATCTATAGTGATCATCTGCTGTTTCTCCATCCATTTCAAAATGGTAGAAATTGTCTTCGGGTTAGGTTCTTTCCATTTCAATCCTTCGTAGTAACCTACACCTTGTGCTATTTGTCTTACGGAAGTTAATCGTTGCCCTGGTTTAACTGTGAAAAATTCTCCTGTGTCCATTGGTATCTTTTTTTCAGAGTGATTCACATTGTATTTTAAGTACTGCCATACTCTGTGATATAAAGGTGGCATCAACCAAATGTCGCTATTCAGTTCGTCACGATAGTCTTTGATATAACCAGGCATTTCAGCACCAACCTTTAACCAGTTTTCCTTTGTTCTCTGATATAAAATAAATCTCCAATCTCACAATCTAGCGTCCTGCATAATTTAACTAATAACTCAATGTCGATCGAGTTAGCTTCATTGTTTGCTAGTTTCCTAACCATGTAATAACTTAGCCCTGTTTTATCTGTGAAATCTTTTACTGACTTGTAACCCTTCTGGATAATCTGTATTTTTATGTTGTTCTCTAAGATCATTGCGCCCTGTCTCCTTCCTATAATCGTTAATTTTATTGTAATGAATATAATAACTATTGTCAAGGATATAATAATTTAGTGCGAATGTGGAAACATTCATATTTAGAATTAATAATTATTGTGTTGTGTGTTATAATAAAATTGTATTTACTGATACAGAGGTGTATAAAATGAGTGACGAATTAAAAAATAATATCCGTATATTGATGGCAAAGCATGATATACCTTCTATAATCGAATTAGAGAGACGCTCTGGCGTTAGTAGACAAGTATTGGATAGATTGATTAAGAACAAGTCAAAGCGTCTCGATTTCGATACTGTGGTTAAATTGTGCAATCTATTTGACTGTGAACCAGGGGACTTATTCTACATTGAAAAGGAAGAAGACTAATCCTCCTTCTTCCTCAACACCGCATACCATCCCTCAATCCTCACAACCTCCCAATCTGGTCTATTCCTGCTTATATAAGCCACTACATAACGTTTGAATAGTTTCTTATCCCCCTCTGACCAGTGTTTATATACGTGGGGGATGGGTTCTTTTAGTTCAGTTAGCATTGTCTAGGCGATCCTCTACAAAACAAGCAACTTTGAAATTTTTCTTGATTTTATCCCAACCGAAAATTAATTGATTTTCTTCAAACTTAACGGAATTTTCTAACGTAATATCTACTGTAAAAGATGCTCTATTCTCATGTAGCAAGTCTCCTTTTCGTAACTCCCACGCATCACGATCATGTCTAGCAAAGAATCGCCTTTCTTTCTCTTGTGCTATTTCTTGTTCTGTGGAATGTCTAGGATTCATAAAGAAATTAAATTCTTCATCATCAACCCAAGCTTTTTCACCGTCATAACCTCTTTGATCTATCTGTGCTACACGACCAGTTTTAGGATCTGTTACCCAATCCCCTTCTTTCCATTCTTCCTCTACCTCATAGCCGTTTTTTAATGCTTCAACAAATGTTTCAAAAGGCATTTTATTAAAGTTCATGCTGAAATCTTCTGTAAAACTCTCGATTAAATGTGCGTATTCACGTGTCAATTTCACTTTCTCACTCATTCGATTCACTCCTATTTAATTATTTGAATCCCATTCCTTCGTACTCTAGAAATTGTTTGCCTTTGTACTTACCGCAATCTGTGCAAATATGATGAACGGTTTCCCCAGATAAACTCTGAAATGTTGATTGTTCTGTAAAAGAACCAATGTTTTTATGTTTGCAAAATAACTGCATTAATTTGTTTTTCTTCTTGATTCCATTTGCATACTGTTTCATTTCCTTCACTCCTTATAATTCCTTCATAAAATAGCTTGATAATACAACAAACACTAGCGTTAATAGATAATGCACAGATAAAGATAAAAACGCACATACAATAAAGGTGCTGGCTAATCCTACATTGGCTAAGGATGATGCTTTTTTCATGGGATTACCTCCTGTCATTGACTGCTTGAAGTTCGTTCTCTAACCTGTTTCGCTTTTGCCTTAAATCTACTATCGAATTTTCTATAGCTGACTGTCTGTTTTTAAATTTGATATACAACGCATTTGCATCTCGTTCTTGTTTTCTATATTCATGTATGGTTAACTCTGCATTTGCTTCTTTCATAGCCACGGTTCCAGTTCCGTTTATTACTGTTTCAGCGTGTATTCTCTTGCGTTCCAGATAAGCTGTGTCTTTTACATATGCCGATTCTGCTACTAAGTCACCAACGATGTACAAGGCTTCATTGTATAACCTTACTAATTCGTAAAGGTGCGCTAATTCTTCATGATCAAGTTGCTTGATGTTGCTGTTTATTCTTTCTAGTTGTTCCATTCGTTTAATGATTTTGTCGTTCATAATATCCCTCTAACTCTCGTTTCTTTTGCTTGCGCCATTCCCTTCCCTCTTGGGTGTAATCTAACCAGTTGTGACATGTGCCAGAGTTAACGCTAGGGCCGCAAACTAAAATTAGATTGCTTGGATCATTTCCACTTCCTAAATGTGCAGCGCTTTGTAGATGTGCTACTTCAAATGCATAAGAAGAAGTACGGCCGCATTTTTCACATTTCCATCCTGATCTTCTTATAACTTCCTCCCTTGCTTTCTTGGTGATTTTAGTTATTTGTCCTCTTTTTGGTACTCGTCTTTTATGTTGTGGCTTTGGTACGGCCGGCATATAATCACTCCTTTAGGAAGGGCACTATTGAGTAGCGCCCTGTTTTAATGCTTCAAGGTTGTTGCAAACTGTGTCGTATTCTTGTTTATTTAGCTGTGCAACTTCTGTCTTGTTGTAATCCCTCATGATTACTCTTTTTACTTCTTCAGCTGATACATTTACTTCATTAGCTATAGCAAATAATCTTTTAACCTGTTTTTCTGTTAAGTTGCCATTTGGTGGTTTACCTTGTGTTTGATAGGTTTGTTTTGAATTATTTTGATTGTTCTGATTTTGGTATTCGTCTGTATCAGCATCTTTGGTGTCATCAATTAGATAAAGACCATTTAAAGCGTATTTTCGAGCGTATGAGGAAGCTGTTCCGGTTATCTGCGAGTCATCCATCCCTTTCTTGTTTAAAGACTCTCTAGCGTAAGCTGTGACCGAATGTGTTTCATTTCCATCTGTTATAGTTGCGGTTGCTTTTATATAGTATCTATCGCCTGTCAAAACCGGTTCGTCTGTTAACGTAAGCAATAACCCTTCTTCATCATTTAAAGGCTTTACGCCCTCTAAAATGTCCTCTGCTGACCTGTAATTGTAATTACCAAAGTTATTTTTTTGATCCTTTGGTACTTTAAGCTTGGATTGAACACTTAATAGTTTCTGAACTAGATTCTTTTCAGCCATTTAATCATCCACCTTTACCGTGAAATCTTCGCCTTGTTCCTCTACTGTGATACCTTCTATTACTTCACCAGTTTCTGGATTAAACACCTTTCCGTCTTGGACATCAAACAAACTTTTGATCCCCGCTATGTCGGGTTTAT
Source organism: Gracilibacillus thailandensis (assembly GCF_010994055.1). Classification (NCBI taxonomy): domain Bacteria; kingdom Bacillati; phylum Bacillota; class Bacilli; order Caryophanales; family Bacillaceae; genus Gracilibacillus; species Gracilibacillus thailandensis. The sequence continues at coordinate 33,534 of NZ_WJID01000005.1, forward strand.
ACGTTACTTTTATAAAATCTTGCATATTGTTTTTTGTAAGCGAATCAATTATTTTATCTTTATCGTAATTCCACTTCGCAGGCTTTTTGCGGAAGCCGATTTTTCCATGTGGTAGTTTTTGAGATTTGAACTTAGGATCTTCTTCTCGTTTTTTTACTGCGTATTGAGCGAGTAATCCTTGGAAATAATCGATAGACTGCTGTAGCTTTTCTTTCTCCTGTTGTTCCCATGATTCGATTTTCTCTATTTCAGCTTGTGCTAGTTCTGAATTGTTTTGTATTTGTTGTGTAATGTCTTTAATCTTGCGTAAGGCCCAATTAGCAGTTTGATCATTGTCTATCTGAAAGCTTTCATTCACCTGTTCTTCTTGGTCTAAATACTCTTGTAATTCCATGTATAACCCTCCGTTATTTGATTTTTTAGAGGACTTCTTATATAATTGAATTAACCTTATTTAAGAAGTCCCTAAGTGCTTACTGTGCGGTAAGTGCTTTTTTCTTATGCTTCATCCTCGACTGCGCCACATTCTGATAAGATAAGTTGTGTCTCTAATGACATATTTTCTTCTGCGAATACTTTCGTTTTTCCATCAACTTTTAGTTTGAATACTGGATCACCTTTTTTGATAGGTTTTCCCATCGAATCAAATACTTGTTCAGCAGGTTCAAAGATATATCCTTTACGTCTGATTTCCGTTACATCTGGATGTTGAATATCAAGCATGTTGTAATTCCTCCTTTGCTCTTTCTAAGCGTTCTTCTTTATCACCGTAAAATGCTGTAACTACAACTTTGTCAGATTCAATTGCAAGCCATTTTGTCCCTTGGTCACTTTCTTTTTCATCCAGTTCTCCTAAATCCATAAACGGCTTTAACTTTTGCATTGCTTCCTCTTTTGTAGTCGGTTCAAAGTAATAAATTTGGATTTTCCCTCCACTTTCCAACACATCATTTAACGTCTTCATCATCATTTCTCCCTTCAATAAAGTTTTTAACTTGCTCTACAGTGACACCATTCTTTCTAGCTAATTGCATCAACTGTATCCATTCATCTAAATCAACGTACTCTTTCAACTGTTCACCCCTTTCTACTAGTAAATCCTAGCGAGCACGAACGGTAGAACCAAAGCCGAGTCAAGACTTTTTATGGCAGCTCGTATTGACTGATACGATCATTACTTAAGGAGGTGTGGATGATCGTTCATGCTCGCTAGGAAGAACTAGCTTGTAGTCCTTCCTTAAATATCTTCAAACATTACCGTGTTAAATTTTTGATTTGGTATTTCTTCAAATTCAACTTCTGAACTTGATCTGCCGACATAAATTTCTTTTACTGTTAATATGTCGCCTTCGTTTATGTGTTTCCTAGCGTGTTCTTTGTCAAATTCATATCCGTTTTCGTTTAAAAATCTAACTTTTCTACCTGTTGGGGGTGTTTCACTTCCGTATCTATCAAAGTTAAGGCTATACATATCTACACCGCCACGAAGGCTCATGGTTGGTTTAGGATCAATAAAGTTAATCAATGACATCATCCTATCTATTAAAATTTTAAATATTGTGCTATACTGTACTTACAACAATTCAACTTTCTTTCTGTAAAGCGCCTTTTGCCGAAGGTGCTTTTTCATGTGTGTAATGCAATCATGAGGATAAACATTAATGAGATTGCTAGACTGATAAACTGTTTCATATGCTCACCGCTGAGAAGTAAAAGAATAATATTGCTATGATGAACAAGATTCCGTAATATGCTTTGACTACTTTATCGCTCATTCATCATCATCCTCACCTGAAAATCCGTTAATTCTTTGTAGTGCTTCATGCTGACTGGATTGTATTCTTTCTTTACTTTTGCGTAATCATCCAATGCTCTTGCTGATCTGACTAAGTTAGTAGCAAACAATAACATGGTGTCTGTATCGCCTTGTTTAGCTAGTTCTTGCATGCGTTCAGCACAATGTTCGATACAACGTATTTCTTCTTCTACTTCCTTTACATACACTCTTGGATAGTGTTTAGATAGCATTTCCATTCCTCCCTAATTTTTAGCTTTGATATTTTTCAAAAAAACTTTCGTGTTTTTCCAGCACTTCGCTTAAATTGTTGGAAGTTTCTTGTTCTATAATCCGTTCGTTATCATCATCTTTTCTCCATACAATCGTTTCCCATGCCCATGAAGTGAAATTAATATTTCCGTATTTTCTGAAAATGGTACTAATTCGATATTTAGAGTTGATTCTTGTATGAATATTTGTAAACATCCTCACATCTGTTTTTCCTTCCATCTAATCCCTCCTATTAAGCTACAAACGGTAATAATGGTGATATAAAACTTACTACTGTTGGCATGCTTGTAATTGTGTCACCGATAATCTGTGCGTTATGCATAAATGCTATTAGTTGATCTTGACCATTCGTTGTTTTGCTCCATCTGAATAAATCTGCTGCCGCTACTGTATAGACACCATTTTCTAATTTGGATACGGTAGTGCGAGCCATACCCATTTTTTCGGCTAACTGCGCTTGCGTTAACCTTGCTTTCAACCTCATTTTTCTAAGAAGATTCCCTATTTCAAGTTCCACCTTCTATCCTCCTTTCATGTGCTGTATCAGCACGTTCTCTATCAGAACACTATCTATTAATCTATCTCTCTATTTGGTAGTATTATATTGCGCCCTAAGGGATGACTGTTCATCATCCAAACCCTTATTTTTGTAATACTCTGCCTTGATCCGCGGCATTGATGTCTTAGCAAAAAAATCGTATATCAATGTCGCGGTATATTTTGGACTGGTCTTGAAGTGTAAATTTGCCATTAGATCACTCCTTATTAACTTTTTCGAGAACATAATTGAGTGTGTCTCTAAGAACTTTGGCTTCTTCCATGCTGATAAATACTTCTGATTCAAATCTTGGTTCGATAAAATTGTAATTTTCGCTTGATTCATCTTCATTTCTTTGTAGTTCAGTTACAGCTAGAACAATACTTAAATCATCGTGATTCTCAACTTGGATTTCTGCCATAGATTCTTTAAATAATAGATTTACTTTTTTCATATTCATTTGGTAGTCTCCTTTTCGTTTTCTAAATAGAATTCCATTTTCATTTGTTCCATAGTTGGAAGGATGCCTTTTTCTTTCAAAAATTCGTAAAGGAATAATCGTCCCTTTTGTGTCCATTTGGTTAGTAAACTTACACCTGGTCTGCCATCTGTGTGGTTAAATTGAGTAGTTTCAGATTTTGTATATCCATTTCCTTTGTATTTGGAATAAAGTAACCATTGACCACTCATTTTGTACTGGATACCATGCTCTTTTAACAACTTGTTGAATTGTCTAGCTGACATTCCATAATCATCTGCTATTTGGGAAACTGTCATTAAATCAGATGATTTGAGAATTTCATCTACATAAGTAACTTTTGGTTCGTATTCTGAAATTTGTTGTTGATACATTTTGTTTTCTAATTTCAATTTTTCTACTTGTTTATCAGCTATTTGCAGTGCTCTTTTCATAACCATTTCTGGACTATTCCACATTTTTTCTAAGTTCAGAAAATATTGTCTAGCTTGTTTTCCTTTTTCTGTTCTTTGGATCATTGATATTTCTTTAGCCATATCTAATCTAAGTAGATAATCTTTCGTTTCTTGTTTGTTGGCAGGGTGGACAAAAAAGTCCGTGGTGTAATCTTGATTTTCAACGAAACCATATTCAGTCATTCTCGGAAACCATTTTCTAAAAGGAGTGCTTACTTCTAAGAACTCATGTAATTCTCTTGCGCTTACGATTATTTCTCCTTGATCATTTTCTTGGGTAGTGATTAATTGATTCATTACATTACCTCCTGTTTTTGTTTGTTATCGCAATTTGCGATTTGATCATCAAAAAAAATTAGTTCATCAATCGTGATGTCATACAAATTCCTTAATTTGATTAAATGTTCAACTCTTGGTTGTCGTTTGCCAGTCTCAAATTCTGAGTAAGTGCTTGGTGTAACACCTAATTTCTTAGCAACGAACATAGATTTCATCCCGCGTTCTTCTCTTAGTTGTCTGAGTTTTTCGTGAATGTTCTTGATGTCTGACATATATTTATCACCTCTTTCAAAATCGCATTTTGTGATGTCTTGAGTATATAGTAACATCGCATTTTGCGATTGTCAACAAAAAAATAGCACGATTTGCGAATTTATATATAAAAAATCATGAAATGCGATATAATGGCTTGGTGAAAGGAAGGGTGTATATGGATAAAATAAAGCTTTCTGAGAGGTTGAAACAGCTTCGCAATAGCAAAGGATTGTTTCAAAAAGAAGTAGCTGACAAACTAGGTATTAAACAAAATACATTGTCTGGTTACGAAAATGGAACACGAAGCCCAGATAACGAATTATTAAAGGATATAGCAGATTTTTATAATGTAACATTAGATTATTTATTAGGTAGAAGTGACGATCCTACGTTAACTGAAAAAGAGAATAAAGACTTTTTGGAAATCAAAAAATTAATAGATAAAATGGAAAGGGAAGGGAAACATAATGAATTAGAACAACTAAAGTCGTACACTAAATGGCTAGCGCACGACTTAGAAGAGGATTAACTTTTTAACAACTCCTTGTAGCGATCAATTAATTCTCTTGCTCTAGGGTCTTTACTTTGGTAACGAATGATAGTTTTTAATGATTTCTCAAATGATTTTTCCAACAAGTACAACCCCTTTTCTGAATGCTTGTTACCCCCAACCCAGAAGTTTTCATGCTGTTTCACAGAACAAGCGTTCTTATAATGTATACTTTTATTGTAACATGATTGTCATAGAAAAAGAATATTAAAAATACATGTTTTAAAAGTTTTTGCACAGTTCTTTCAAATTTCGACAAAATCAGTCAAGAGAGTATCCAGTTTTGTGTAATTTAATGGATTTTATTGTAATTCTACGCTTACATATGAATCTAGCGTAAAAAATTAGGTATTCACCTTTTATATGATAATCTACTATTCTATCGTATTTACATCGTGATCTTATTTTATTAAAGTGATAGTCTGCTAATCTGGCTAGTTCGCATGCTCTGTTCATAATTATTTATTGTAAAATGTAGAAAATATATTTTATACAAGTAAATGTTTCCAATAGAAAAGGAGTGTTTTTATGAGTTTTGTATTTACTTTCGTAGGATTGATTTCTATTTTAGCAGGTGCTATAACATATTTATCTACAAGAAAAAAAGAAGATAAAGGGAAGATAGGTAAAGCAATCTTAATAACAGGAGCTGTCGTTTGGTTGATCGGTGTAATCATCCCAAGTGGAGGTAACGATACTGCATCATCGAACGAAGATTTAACTACAGAAGAAAAAATAGAAGAAAGTCTTGATGATTGGGAATTGAGAGAATTTAAAGAAAATGATGATAATACTGTTTATGTTGAAGCATTTGCGAATGAAAGTTGGTCGAAAGATACTTTAAAAAACAGTATTTTAATAAACATGGCAGATATAGCAGAAATACTTAAAGGCGAGAATTACAACAGAATTGATATAGATTTTTACACTTCTCTTGTTGATCAATACGGAAATGCGGAAGATGGATCAGTTTTAAGAACAGCATTTACTAAAGAAATTATGGATAAGATAGATTTCGAAAACTTCAACCCTGAAAATATACCAGAAGTAACAGTCGATTATTGGGAACACGATTTATTTAACAGGGAGTAAGCGTACCTAGTGTGCGCTTTTTTAGTAGGAGGAAAAATATGAGGGCAGCATGTTATATACGAGTTAGTACACAGGAACAAATGGAAGGTTACTCTATATCAGCGCAAAAAAGACAGTTAACAGCTTACTGTGAATCACAGGGTTGGGATATAGTAGGTTACTTTGTGGAAGAAGGGAAAAGCGCGAAAGACACCAATAGAACGGAATTACAACGGATGATTAAACAAATAGAGAATGGTTTGATTGATTGCGTGCTTGTATATAAATTGGACAGGCTTACTCGTTCTGTAATGGACTTATACAAATTATTAGAAGTATTCGAGAAACATAATTGTAAGTTCAAGTCTGCTACAGAAGTATACGACACCACAAGCGCCATAGGTCGTATGTTCATCACTTTAGTTGCTTCATTCGCTCAATTCGAGCGTGAGAGACTTTCTGAACGTGTTTCCATGGGTATGGAGGAAATGATGCGTGCTGGCAAGTGGAAAGGCGGAGACATTGGTTACGGACACGATAAAAAGGATGATAAATTTGTTATAGTAGAACATGAAGCAGAAGTAATCAGGGATATGTTTAAATGGTATGTTTATGAAGGATATGGTTACGAAAAGATTGCTGTTCGTTTAAACCAAGCCGGCATTACAACAAGAAGAGGAAGAGACTGGACTGGTGATGCAGTTAGAAAAGCAATGATAAACAAAAAGAATATCGGTATTCTGGAATATGGTGTGAGAAAAAATAAGGACAAAGCGTTTGAGGTAGAAGATATATTCCCTCCTATTATAGATCGGGAATTATACTTCAAAATGACAGGTGTCAGACAATCAAGGAATGAACTTCATGGAAAACAAGCGACAAGCGATTATTATTTTACTGGCATTTTAAGATGTAATAATTGTGGCGGTAAGTTAAAAGGAATATCATCTAACACAAAGTACGGAAGGATTAAAAGATATAGATGCAGGAATGTAACCTTAAAGAAATGCGACATGCCTTCTACATCTGAAGATCATATAGAACCACTCTTTTTGGAAGAATTAAAAAGAAAAATCATAGAAGATGAAAAACCAGAATTAGAGAGATATAAGGAAGCTGACACAGATGCGATAGATCAATATAATAAAATCAATAAAGAATTAGATAGCATCAAGAAAAGACGAAAAAAATGGCAATACGCATGGGCTAATGATCAAATAAGCGATGATGATTTTCAGGATAGGATGAAAGAAGAACAAACGAACGAGGAAAAGCTATTGCAACAAAGAGAAGAATTAAATTTCAATGACCAAGAACAAATGAACGAGGAATTAAAACAATTAATGCATGATACACTTGCTAACTGGGATAAATTAAATGATTTGGAAAAGAAGCAATTAATTTTATTAACAATTGAAAGCATTGTAATAGATATTCAAAAAACAGAAAGAAGAAAGAACAAAGTAGTAATTAGAGACATAACTTTTCATTAGGGTTATGTCTCTTTATATGCCTATCGTATGAACAGGAGAACCAGTTCCAAGACCGACTAGCATTCCGTCCTGTACATATTCAACAGCCTTTTCTCCTGCAATCTGCTTACTATCCATTTCATCACCTCTTCTTTTTTTGGGGGAGAAGCACGAAAGCCAGGCTCTCGTATAAAAAAGAGTGAACCTTTGCTTATTCGTTTATGACTTCGCTAATTTAAATCGTTGCCATGCCTCTTCTAAATCGTCAGCTAGTGAGATTTCGAATTCCATAAGTTCCTTTGTGAGCGGATGATGAAAGGAAAGCTGATGACAGTGTAATGCTTGACGCTTTAATTTCGTAGTATCACCGTCATATAAACTATCACCAATCAAAGGATGGCCAATCGAAGAGAAATGAACGCGAATCTGATGGGTTCTTCCCGTTTCTAATTTGATCTCTACGAGCGAAATGTCTTCTAACTCCTCTTTTACTTGATAATGCGTGATAGCTCTTTTTCCTGTAGATGCAACCACCCTCTTAATAATTGAATCTGGAGCTCGGTCAATCGGGTAATCTAGCACCCCTTTTTTCTCGTTAAGCTTACCAGCAATAATCGCTTGATATCGTCTGTTTACCTTCGCTTCATGCTGGTCTTGAAATAAAATGGAATGGCTATAACGATGCTTGGCGATTAATAATAACCCTGATGTATCACGATCCAATCGTGTCACCACATGAACTGTGTAAGGTACTTGCTGTTGATCATAGTGATAAATAATCCCATTCGAAAGTGTATTACTAGGATGGTGAAAGGACGGGATAGTAGCCATATACGGCGCTTTATTCAAAACTAGCACATCATCATCTTCGTATATAATATCAATCGGAATTGCCTCCGGGATTAATAACTCGCTTCTTTTTTCTGGAGGGAAAACAACCTCTACCAGATCATTCTCTGACAAGCGATGACGTACGGTGACGCTATTATTATTGACTAGAAGTTTACCACCTTCAAATTTAATTGCTGTTAAAATTCTCCGTGATATTCCTCGCACTTGTATTAAATATTCTCTTAACAATAAGCCGTCGTACTGCTTATTTACTTTCCACTTCAATTTATCCACCTACACTATATTATGATCTTTCATCAGAAATAAAGGAGTCGTGCACCCTTTTCCAAAAAGGAAAGGCTCGGAACCTAGCAAAGCGAATTTTTTCATCTGAGACACGACATTCGATTCGATCAATATTGGCATACTCCTCTGTATTATGATCTACAGTAATTAACATACTTCTATCATGATATAGTGGCAAAAGCTCACATACATGATGTTTCGGTAAAATTAACGGAGAACCAATTGTCCGGTAGACACGATTATTGATTGACGCCATCTCCGTAATTTGTAAGGCATTAAGGGACGGGTGGAGGATAGCTCCACCTAACGCTTTATTGTATGCTGTACTTCCAGATGGGGTTGATACACATAAACCATCTCCACGAAAACGTTCGAAATGTGCCCCTTTAATATGAACATCCATTGCAACTGTACTATCAATTGATTTGACCGAAACTTCATTTAACGCCACGAACTGTTGATACTGTTCACTATCAACTGGATGAATTTTTATATCTAATAACGGATATTCCACCACTTCAAAGGGCTTTTTAGCAATTTCAATAATTAATTTCTCCACTTCCTCTGGCACCCAGTCTGCATAAAAGCCTAAATGACCTGTATGAACTCCGATAAACGCGGTGTCTTTCAATCGATGTTTGTATGTATGGAAAGCCTCCAGAAACGTACCATCGCCACCTACAGAAATAACAAGTTCTGGCTTCTCTTCATCATATTCAAGTGAAAAATCCGTTAAATATTGTTTCACTCTCGACTTAATCACTTCTGACTTATTATCACTTCTTGACAGGATTGCAAAGCGCATGTTATCCCCCTCCATTACTTGTCATCACTTTCTTTGTTAGTTTTAAAAATTCGTTGTGCTTCTTGAATTTCATCTTTTACTTTAGCCATTTCTTCATCTAATTTAAACGCTGCTTCTGCAGCACGTTTTAGTCTTGATCTTACTTTTTCAGGTATTCTTCCTTCATATTTATAATTAAGAGAATGCTCATTTGTCGCCCAAAAGTTCATGGCCAATGTACGAATCTGAATTTCAGCAATAATTTTTCGTTCCCCGTGAATCGTTTCTACTGGGTAAGATATAATTAAGTGATAAGAACGGTATCCACTTTCTTTCTTATGATTAATATAATCACGTTCTTCTATTACTTCAAAATCATTCCGTGACTTTAAGCGGTCAACGATATCATATATATCATCAACAAATTGACAAACAACACGAACTCCTGCAATATCCTGTAATTCTTCTATATTATCCATATGTATATTTTTACGTTTCATTTTTTCTTTAATACTTGATACTGGCTTAACTCTAGCCGTCACAAATTCAATTGGTGAGTGGCTGGACTCATATTCAAATTGTGATCGCATCCCTTTCAGTTTTACCTTTAATTCTTCAACCACCTGTGCATAAGGTGCCAAGAAGTTCCTCCAATTCATGTCTTGCACCACCTATTGTTTACAATATCTGAGTTTATTTTATCATATATTCTGACAAAGAAGTAATCATTGCCATTTTCATTATTTTTGCTTTTTTGTCAGAAATCCTTCAAAATATAGAAAGCATGAAAGGATGAGTACAATGTCACAAGAAATTGAGATAGAATTTAAAAACCTTTTAACAAATGAAGAATACCAGCAATTAGTTAAACATTTTCACTCCTATCAGTTGACGGAAATTGAGCAGAAGAATCACTATTTTGAAACAACTGATTTTCAATTAAAAAAGCATCATGCTGCCCTTCGAATCAGAGAAAAGCAGCGGACATTTCAGTTAACATTGAAGCAGCCTAATCCGAAAGGACCTGGTTTGTTGGAGACTCATTGTCCTATAACACCGGATGAAGCACAACAATGGATCAACGGGCATATTATTGGAAAAGATGAAGTATCAAAAGCTCTACAAGCCATCCATATAAATATCCAGGATTTAAAATACGGTGGAATGTTGAAGACAAATCGTTTGGAATGTACGTATGACTATACTACCGTTGTCCTTGATCAAAGTCATTATAACGGTTATACCGATTATGAATTAGAATTAGAAGCGGAAGATGAGCAACACGGTAAAACCGTCTTCCAACAACTATTAACTGCTCATCAAATTCCAAAACGGAAAACCCCGAATAAAATTGAACGATTTTATCATACACTAAAGATATAGGAAACGCTTTCATTGCAAAACAAATATAACCTGCTATACTGTTCAATAACAGTTGAATACCTACTGCTAAAAGGATTAAACTACCAAAACACATAAGTTGCTAGTTCTATGTAAACACTGTTACAATATAGTAACATAAAGAGAGAACTATTTAGTAACATGAGATGAAAGGTTTGGAGGAATATGAGAGAAGAAGCGCGCTCCATCTATGAAGCAATTGGTGGACAGGAAAAAATTGATGAATTAGTTGAGGCTTTTTACGCACGAGTGTCTAAACATCCTGATCTAATTCCGATTTTTCCAGATGACTTTACTGAAGTCGCGAGGAAACAAAAGCAATTTTTGACTCAATTTTTTGGCGGTCCACCGTTATATATACAAGAACATGGGCATCCTATGATGAGGAAGCGTCATTTACGCTTTCCGATTACTCCGACAAGGAGAGACGCTTGGCTTTCCTGCATGGAAGGTGCACTGGAAGAAGCAAATATTGAGGAACCATTTCGAAGTGCAATGTTTGATCGGCTCACTCTTACAGCCAATCACATGATGAATACGCCTGAAGAGAAAGGAGAATCATTGTGAATTGGAATTCTGCCGGATCTTGGCAACCGCAAGATCGCAACCAAACTGCGCATTATCATTTTATTGATGTCTTAAAGAAACCAATTGAAATATATGTGTTTATTGATCCACTTTGCCCGGAATGCTGGTCTCTTGAGCCATATTTAAAGAAACTTACCATTGAATATGGGCGTTTTTTCACTATAAGAACAGTACTGAGCGGACAACTAACAAACTTGCATAAAGACAAATTTGAAAAACCACGAAAATTAAAAGATATCTGGGAAAAAACCGCAAGTCGTACCGGCATGAGTTGTGATGGTGATCTCTGGATCGAAAACCCAATTCATTATCCATGGCTCGCTTCCATCGCTATAAAATCCGCTGAATTACAAGGAAAAAAAGCGGGTAGACGTTTTTTACGCAAATTGCAGGAGCTTGCCTTTTTAGATAAACAAGATATTTCTCAGGAAGAAGTATTATTGAGTTGTGCTAGAAAGGTTCATCTCGATATTGAAGAATTTCGCGAAGACCTTTGTTCAAAATCGTCTAAAAAAGCATTGCAATGTGATTTGAAACTTACTAAAGAAATGGACGTTGAATATATTCCTACTATGGTTTTCTTTAATGAGTCAGAAGACGATGCGGGCTTAAAAATTTCTGGTATTTATCCCTATGAAATTTATGTCAAAGTTCTCAAACAAATGCTTCAAAAAGAACCACTTCCAGCGAAGAAACCTAAATTGTTGGATTTCGTATCACACTATGATTTTGTTGGAACAAAAGAAATAGCAGTTGTCTATGATTGGTCCATGGAAAAAGCTGAAAAAGAAATGAAAAAGTTACAACTGAAACAACTAGTTGAAAAAGTACCTGTAAAGTTTGGCTACTTTTGGAAATATGCGAAATAGCAAAGAGGACATGTTACGTAACATGTCCTCTTCTGCTTTACCTATTACTAGATAAGGGATGGGAGAAAGTTTCAGGTCAAACAAAGGGGTTGTTTGTTTTACCTTGTCTTTACTATACCAAGCGTGAATGCAGATGACAATAGGTTTGTGCACAAATTCACAAAAGTTTCACACTTCTATATTACAGTGTATATTACGATATATTGGTGCATTTATCAGTCACTTTCTTCTATTTATCAGTCACTTTTCTATTCTTATCAGTCACTTTTCTATTCTTATCAGTCACTTTTAATCGTTTATCAGTCACTTTACGAAAATCTAAAGAATAATATCCATTTTTGTTAGCTCCTCTTCGTTCGAACCATGCTCGGACTAACATTTTTCTGATGGCATCAGCAGATTGAACTAATAAAAAATCTCTTGCAAGTCGGTTGGTTACTTTATTTCCGCTTAACAAGGCAAGATGAAATAATGGTCGCAGATGTGCATCGTCACTACGTTTATCGCAATGAGGACATTGCCACCGATAACGTTCTCGTTTCATCGCAAAACGTCCACACGTTATACATGGTACACCTTTTTTCAAATCGTTCCATGACAGTCCATGTTTTTCCATTAGATTGATCTGATTCTCCACATGACCACTTTTGAGATAATTAACAAGATCCTCTTGTTGGTTTGAACTTATACTATTAACATAATGTTGATCCATTTTCTGAATATATAAAGGAAGTGCTTGACTAGTTAGAATTCGATCTTTATGGGGATAGTTAACTATTTCTAACTTTCCATTAGAATTTGTGAATACACAAACAGTATGAATCGGTGGAATAGGGTGAGGGAAATGATGCAAATATTGCATTAACTGTATTTTTTGTAGTTGAACTTGTAAAATGGGATCCGGAAAAATATCGATCTGTTCCTCCTTGTAACGGTGAAGTTGGTGGGAATGAGAATCAAAATGAATAATTCCAGACATATTTTTTACTTCAATGATTAATATATATTTAAGAGAGACTAATATTCTATCCATCTGAAAATAGTCATGATGTTTTAGTCGTAAACCTTTTATTAACTGTTTGCCATGGAGTCCACTCACACGAAAATAATAATCAAGAGAATCTTCTCCAAACAACCCTGATTGATATTTGCGGAATTGGCTATGTATGTCGGCATATTGAGGATGACGCGGATTAAGTCGTTCCAGTAATGCCTGATAGCTGGATAGTTTCATCAATTCACTCCTTTAAAGGTGGTGTCGTAATGAAAGTATTACTTTTCGTTCTACCGGTATTTGCGTTTATACTTAATATTTTTGGATTAATGCGAATGATTCCACTCTATTTCACTGTGCCACTATTATTTGTTACGATTTATATGACCATTTACTTTTGGCGAGACAGAAAACAATTCAAAGGATTTAAAAAGGCCACTAGATAAGAGTGGCCTTTTATAAAATTTGAGTATTTGTCTATAGCACTAGGCGACTTCATGAATCGTCCTACGATAAAGAAGTCTTTCAGATTGATGATCAAGAATAACAACTAGTGGAAGCGTAAATCTGAGCATTTAGTGATTAGGATTGAGTGAATTTTGCTCCGTTTTTCTTAATACCCATTTAATTAACCTGATCTAATAATTTTTCCATTTCCTCAAGCTTTTGTTCAAATACCTTTAATGCATTAGTAACAGGAGTTTTTTCGGTCATGTCTACACCTGCTTTTTTAAGCACTTCGATTGGATAGTCGCTGCTTCCTGCTTTCAAGTAACCGAGATAACGTTCTACTGCTGGTTCCTTATCTTCTAATATTTGAGCAGCTAATGATTGGGCAGCTGCATAACCTGTTGCATATTGATAGACATAATAGTTGTAGTAGAAATGTGGGATACGTGACCATTCTAAACCTATTTCTTCATCTACTACTAGGTCATCACCAAAGTATTTTTTATTTAAATCATAGTATAGTTCTGTTAAACGGTCAGCAGTTAATGCTTCCCCGTCCTGGGCTAACACATGTATGTTATGCTCAAATTCAGCAAACATCGTCTGTCTGAACACTGTACCACGGAATCCTTCTAAAAAGTGATTAAGTAAGAATAATTTTTCTTTCGGATCATCTGTTTTTTCCACTAAGTAATTATTCAATAATGCTTCATTACAAGTAGATGCTACCTCTGCAACAAAAATCGAGTAGTTTCCATAACGATATGGCTGGTGTTTGTGTGTGTAATAGCTGTGCATCGAGTGACCTAATTCATGTGCCAATGTAAATAAGTTATTTAAATTATCCTGCCAGTTCATAAGAATGTATGGATTAGTACTGTAGGAACCAGAAGAATACGCTCCACTGCGCTTCCCTTTGTTCTCCTCGACATCAATCCAACGTTCATTGAATGCCCTTTGCATAACATTTAAATAATCATCACCTAAAGGTTTAAGTGCTTCTGTCACCGTTTCTTGTGCTTGCTGATAGGTAAAGGACATGTCAACATCTTTTACTAATGGCGTATACAGGTCATACATGTGCAATTCCTCTACATCTAATACTTTTTTCCTTAAAGCTACATATCGTTGAAGTAATGGTAATCCTTCATGAATCGCTTCAATGAGGTTATCATATACTTTCTCCGGAATATTATTTTTGTTTAAAGCAGCTTGTCTTGCTGAATCATAGTTGCGGATTTTTGCATAGAAATTATCCTTTTTGACAGCACCTTGCAAGGTTGAAGCGAACGTATTCCTCAAGCTCCCATATGTTTCATACATTGCTTTGAAGGCATCACGGCGCACGCGTTGATCCTTTGATTCAAGAAAATTAATGTAGCGGCCATGTGTTAAATCTACTTCATTTCCTTGCTCATCTGTTACAGCAGGAAAGGTTAAATCAGCATTGTTAAGCATACTGAAAGTTTGAGATGCGTTATCTGTTACTTCAGATGCTTCAGCTAATAACGCTTCTTCTTTTTCTGATAAAACATGTGGACGTTGACGATTAATTTCATCTAATGTATGCTTATATAAAGCTAAATCTTCATGCTCTTTAAGATATTGCTCTAATGTCTGCTCGTCCAACTTTAAGATCTCTGGCGTTATAAAACTCATCTTACTGGAAGCCTGTGTAATCAAGTTCTCTGCTTTTCCGTTCATCGCTTGATAGAATGAGTTAGTCGTATCCTGATCATAACGCATATGCGCGTATGTATAAAGTTTGCTCAAACGATCTGATACTTCATCTTGCAATTGTAACAATTGATACACTTTCTCTGCGCCATCGCTTAATGTTCCTTGAAATGCTTCAAATTTAGGTAATAATGCTTGTACCTCTTCCCATTCCTTATCCCATTCATCATCTGTCGCGAAAATATCTTCTAATTTCCATGTTAACTCTTCAGCTATTTCCTCACGTTTCGGTAGTGATTTCTGAGCCTTTGCCATTTGAATTCCTCCTTCTTTTGCTCTTGTGTCTTATTATAACTTATTTACGTATTGTTCATACAGTAGTACGATTTACTTGGTATTTGGTTTCAGAGACCTCCTTTAAAATACCTATACGCACTAATAGCTGTAAATATTCACAAACTGGATGATTTTTAGATTGAATTAACGGAAAATGATCAAAAGGATGGTAATGATCACGGAGAAGATGCATCGCTACATCGATTGTGAAAAACTCTTTTTTTAAGAAGAGGTCAATATAAAGTCTTGATTGCCATATCCATGGTGGGCTTTTCATCCGAAATTGGGTAGTAACAGGAAGATAAATGAAGGAAGGTAAGGTTTGCACATTTAATTGATGAAGATATAACCAATGTCGCCAATTCATCTCTTCTCGTTGATAAGGAGGTACTGGGCGATTACGCCATTGATGTTTCTGTTGTTGCCAATATTTGCGGAATAAATTTTTATGTCGATATCTAGGTTGAAACAGATCATGCCATCTAAGTGAAGTTAACTTGGATATATGCATGGTCCCAAATGTGTTTGTTTTTGTTAAAAAAATCATATCTTGATAAATGATCAAACGTTTTGTTTCGGAACAGTAATAAAATAAGCTTAGTGGTAATAATGGATGGAATTGATGTAGAAAAGCTTGATCATTGGAAGGAATGGTAAGTGAGTGCGCGCCTTTTCTTTTTAATTTATTGGCTCCGAGTATCCAAATAGGAATAACACCTATGGAACGGTAACCTGCTGTTCTACGACAGATTTCCTGTATCGAAATCGGAGCACATTGATACTCAATCGCAATTTTTTTCTTTTTCACCTCCAAGGAAATATCAGCTCTTTGCTTAATGTTTGGGAAATAATGCTCTAATGTTACTTGATAGCCTCGCGCATGTAACCACAAATAAATATCTTTTTTTCCATTTTCATGATAACTGCCTTCACCAGAAAGACTGCAATTACTTTTCCTGTGATGAGCGAAATGCGGCGTATTCTTCGTCCCCGCCTTAATCATTAACCGCTCATGACAAGCTGGACAGAAAAACTTTTCCTTTCTCATTTGCTTAATTTGATCACGATTCAACTTCCAAAGTGGTACAAGCTCACCAGATTGATTGACTGCTTGCAACATAAAAAATCACCTCCATGTAATTATAATTCTACAAAGAGGTGATTATTCCTGCTTATGAAGCTTTTCCTGGTATCGAATTTTTGATAGAGAAGGCTAAAACAAAGCCTGCAATCGAGATAATACCTGCAACCATAAATGAAACATTAACACCATGGACCATTCCTGCTAAACCATCAGCAGGGATTGCTTGATTCATCATGACGGAAACGAGCAAAGCTGTTCCAAGTGCACCTGACATTTGTCGCATCGTATTATTCATCGCTGTACCATGCGGAATAACATCGTTTGGTAATTGATTCAATCCGGCTGTCGTTACTGGCATCATTACCATTGAGATACCAAACATTCTCACAGCATTCACAGTTGCAATATAAGCAAAACTTGTCTCTGTTGTTAAAATAGCTAGTAAAAAGGTGGTGATCGTGAGTAATCCTAATCCGATCACAGCAAGCCATTTTCCTCCAAAACGATCGAACAGACGTCCAGTGACAGGATTCATTAATCCCATTAATACAGCTCCCGGTAACAATGCTAATCCTGACTCAAGGGCTGTAAATCCTAGGTAATCCTGCATCATAATTGGTAGTATAATGGCCCCACCAATCATGGCTAGAAAGGAGATCATGCCGATAACAGTAGTTAAACTGAACATGCTATACTTAAATATCCGAAATTCCAGGATCGGTTTCTCTAACTTGAATTGACGGCGGATAAAGAAATATAACGTTACTGCTCCTACCACTAATGGTATCAGTACCATTCCACTTAACCAACCATGATTAACATCTCCGGCCATACTAAATCCATATAAAATGCCACCAAAACCTAGCGTAGATAAGATGATTGAAACCGTATCTACTTTAGGGAATGTTTGCTTTGTTACGTTAACTAAAATCTTATTTGCAACAATCAAATCTATTATAGCGATCGGTAACACGACGTAGAATAAGCTTCTCCACGGAAAAGTTTCCACTAACCAACCTGATAATGTTGGTCCAATTGCTGGTGCAAACGCAATAACCATCCCAAATAGACCCATAGCGGTTCCGCGCTTTTCAATTGGGAAAATTAAAAACATGATCGTCTGCATTAATGGCATCATAATACCTGCACCAGCTGCTTGCAATACTCTCCCAATCATCAAAACAGAAAAGCCAGGGGCTACTGCTGCTACCAAAGTACCTACAGCGAAACTTCCCATTGCTGTTAAAAATAACGCTCTAGTTGTAAAACGTTCAATTAAAAATGCTGTAACAGGAATCATAATCCCGTTTACAAGCATAAAAATCGATTGTAACCACTGAGCAGTAGCCGCATCGATTTCTAAATCTTCCATAATATGAGGTAATGCTGTTCCAAGTAATGTTTGGTTTAATATTGCGACAAATGCACCTGACATTAAAACAATCATCAACGGCGTTCGTTTTATCTCTATATCGTTGTTCATACTCTTCCTTCTTTCTATTTTTTACATACAGCATATATCATAACATAATTTATTTCGAAATACGAAATACTTTACAACATTTTTTATTTTTTCACTTCAATATTTATTAGTATGTACTAGATAGAACTTTATTATTTTTAATTGTTTTAACAAGAAAAACCGGCTAACTCCGCCGGTCCTTTATTACTTTAGTAGTAATGATGAAATATTTGAACAGCTTGACCACCGCTCCGGCTGCCCCCTTCCCTTTCCGTGGGGTTTGCCCTTCAGCTAACTTTTTCGAGCCAAAGCCGCTCGAAAAAGTGGATCTTCAGGTCAAACGATTCCCACAGGAGTGGAAGGGGGCGGCCGTCGCTAAAATATGTTCAACAACTTCTGGCAAAATTGGCTACTTGAGTTATTGTCCCAGTGGTGTTAAATCCAATATGGCTTGCTATCCTTGCTTTTTAGAAAAGTTTTGAATCAACCTTTTTCATTCTTTTTTACTTATAAAAGTTGTGATACCAATGGTAATATACTTTCTGGTCTTATAAAAAAGAAAAAAACTAAGCATCATACTGACACTTAGTTTAACGTGCAAAATGTTCACTAACTTGTTCCAGTGCATCTTCTTCAAAGATCACTTTTCCGTATTCCTCTACAACGAATACTGTTAGCGTTGATTCTTGACCATATTCTAAAATTTGACTAATTAAGTCCTCTTGCTCATCATCTGTCAAATAATCTTCATCAAATCGAGTAATCAACATGTATTGATTGTCATAATAATATAACTCATCTCGCATTCCAATGGACGATTCGAAAACGTGGCTTAATTGAATAATATCTTCTAACTCTTTAAAGTTGACTACTACAACAAAATCCTGACCATATTGGTGTTCCATTTCTGGCATTTCTTTCTCAGTTGGACCGAATTTCTCTTCTAGAAGAGATTCAATCTTATCATCAACTGGCATATCAATGGTTTTTCCAGACTCTGTAGGTAACTGCAAGTTTTGGCCATCTTTCGAAATTTGCGCTTTTGTTACCACAATTTCTAGACCTTTTTCCAGTGCTTGCACTTGGATCCATAATGGACCATCGATTTGGAAGTCCTCTTCGTTATAATTGACTTCATCCATCACTTGCCAGAAAAGTTGTTCACTCTTCTCACGATTATACCAAATTTCTTCTCGATCAAAGCCACGGTCTTCGATATCCATGTAGGAGATGTAAAATTTAATTGTATTTTCGTTAATTCTTTCTATTTCCATCCTGTAACTCTCCCTTCTTGATAAGTGATTGGGTTGGAAGGGATCACTGTTCATCTATCTAAACCCTTATTAACACAAATACCCTTTTGGTCATCCTATCTTATTAAGAAAAGCGCAAAGTGCCCGGTTAGAAACGTAGTGGCTGGATCGAATCAATTGAGATCAAGGAATCACGATGAGTTTACGAACCGCTGATAACTTGTCGTAGGACGATTCCTGAAGTCGTCTAGTTTCTGGGCATTCGGAGCGAGACAGCCTCCCAATTTTTATACTTTCCTTTTTAAAAGGATGTTACCTCTATTGTATGATAATTACTCCTTATTTGAAAACATAAAAACCTAAAAATTTAAAATTGGACCTGAAACATTGTATTAATTATAGATTGTAGCTTATTATACCCTATTTGTCACTAGTTAATTGCTTCAATTTCTGAAAAAGCACATTACAATTTATTAACAACTGCTTTAATAAAAAAGCAGATCTCAAAATAAGATCTGCTTTTCCTTTTAGTTTACCATTCTTTGTGCTTCTCTTAATTGGAATGTACGAACTGTACGTGGTAAGAAGCGACGAATTTCGTCTTCGTTGTATCCAACTTGTAGTCTTTTCTCATCTAAAATAATTGGTCTTCTCAATAATCCAGGATTATCTTGAATCAATTGGAATAAATCTTTTAATGGAAGCTGATCCAAGTTTACATTTAATTTCTGGAATACTTTAGAACGAGTAGAAATGATCTCATCTGTTCCGTCTTCCGTCATTCTTAAGATTTCTTTAATCTCATCAAGCGTTAATGGTTCTGAGAAAATGTTGCGTTCTGTAAATGGAATATCGTGTTCCTCTAACCATGCTTTCGCTTTACGACATGATGTACAACTTGGCGAGGTATAAAGTGTTACCATGTAACTTCACTCCTCAAAATGAATTAATTTATAATATTTAGATGCTTGTCACTTACACCTTTTATTACTTTAAAATGAGTTTAATCTATCATCTATGTACTAAGTATACTATATCTTGTAGTGGAATGATAGGGGGTTATGTGTTTTTCTTCACTTTTTACATATCTTGACCTTTACCAAAAGTATTCCCTTACTGTTGCTCCCTAAACACCATTTTAAAACTTTATTTATTTTTTTTCTTCTTGTTGTTTATCTAATACATCAAAAATATCTGCCGCTTCCCGGTCATCATCATAGGTTAACACTTCGTCAACAGGCTGATAGGATTTTCCGTAAATTTCTTCATCCTTATAAGTATGAATATCTTCGTACATCCGTTTCATTTGCTCATAAATTTCTTCTTCATTTTCTCCAGTAGGTGACCAATATAGAATTTCTAATGAATTAGCCTCATCAGTTGCCAAGGACTTTCTTGTATAACCAATGGAAACCGCATGTTTAAATCCTTCTCGTTGATAGAAGCGTAATCGCTTAGTTGAATCACTATCTTGATAATCATAAGGTTCAACTTCTAAAATAATCGGTTTATTTTTTTTCTTTAGCTTTTCGATAAGCTTATGACCAATTCCCTGTCCACGTGATTCCGTCGATACATAGACATAGTCAATAAAAAGAAAAGAAGGAAACTCAGCATACATTAATACGTGATGTGGTCCTTCATCTTTATAATAAACATCTCCTTTTTCTTTTAATAGCAATTCCATATGTTGTTTTGACTTCATTTCCTCTACAGGGAAATATTGCTTTAATTTCTCGTACCAATTCATAAACTAATCTCCCCTTCAATAGTGTCATTCCTTAATGCATAGAATCACTTTCATTATACCCTCTTTTACTATAATTAATCGCAAAAAAGAACATTCTATCCATTCTACTCATATAGAAAAGACCTCACATTAGTGAGGCTAATCTAATGGTGTATAATCGACCCCTTCAGTATATGAATTCCCAGCATTCCAAATGAGAAATTCGTCAATACCATTCTCGTTTAAAGCTTTAATCTGAGCTTCCACTTCTTCCACCCCATACTGGAAAGTTGGTCCGCTATAAAGCCAAGGAGCTTCAAAATCTTGAATCCATGGTCTAGATACAGGAGGATTATCTAGTGCACCTAACACTTCATTTTCTACTTTAGCATATTCATTGACAAGTTTGTATGGTTCTTGATCAGGTTTATCAATACCAAAATAAGGTGTCCAATGACTAGGATAAATCATCGAAGAAATTACATCGACATTATCTGCAATTCTAGAGAAGTTTTGTCCAATACCAGGTGTTTCTTCCAGTGTTGCCGCATAACCGAAAATGTCAACTGATACATCAACATTATAGGATTCTAATTCTTTCTTCGCATAGGCAACAAAATCAGTCACAGCTTCTACTCTTTTTTTAACTTCGTCCAGTTCGATATCTTTATAATCACCTTGATCATATTCTAATTCCTTATCACGCTTTTCAAAGCCTTCAGGGAATCGAACATAATCAAATTGAATTTCTTTAAAGCCAAGTTCTGCTGCCATTTTAGCAATCTCAACATTATATTCCCACACTTCTTTTTGAAAGGGACTTACAAATGATTCTTCTTTACCATTTTCCCAAACTTCGCCATTTTTTGTAAATGATAAATCTGGTCTTGCTTTTGCTAAGACAGAATCTTTAAATACAACAACACGCGCTATTGGGTAAATTCCTTTCTCTTCAAGTGTTTTTAAGACTGCTTTTGGATCACTCATAAAATTTTGAGCAACCCCATCATAAGGTAACTCTTCCTCGGGTTTATACGTAAGGTACCCATGATCTTCTTTAATGTCGATTACCATCGCATTTAGATCGGTTGAATCAATAAGATCCAATAATTCCTCGAAACGGCTGCCACCAGCAGAGTGACCAGTTACATAAATGCCTCTAACCGCATCTGGATATTCAAATTGTAAATCAGATACAAACGAAAATCTTGCTAATGCTTCAGGTAATTCATGAATAAATAATTCTGTTTCTTTCTTCTTATGGGCTTGCGCTTGCAGTGTATCTTCCCCTTCTTCTTCAGCGCTTACTGTTGTTGTGATTGCCACTAACAAAAGCATCGCAACCATCATGCTGACTGACCATTTTATGTACTTACGCATATACCATCAAACTCCTACAGCAAAATTTATGTATAACTCTATTATATAGAATTTTTGTCCTCTTTTGTTAATATTCGTAGAAAAACTTTTTAAAATGATGAAATTTGGTTCTTTTATCTTAATCTTACTTTAAAAAACGGAAAATATACCTAGATTTTTGTTAATTCACTTGGCAATGGTTGAGATAAAAGCATACCCAGGGACACTAGTCACTGGGCGCTGGTCCAAATGATTGATTGCCTTGGTACGCTTTATATGCTTCTTCGGTACATAATAACCAATGGCCTTGTTTCACTTCTCTAAATTTTGCATTGTCCGCTTCGTGTTGTGCGGGATCATAAATTGTCCGCTCACGGGTACGCTCAAAATCCGGATCCGGTAATGGAATCGCTGATAAGAGGGAGCGTGTGTAAGGGTGTAATGGATTTTTATATAACTCATCACTGTCTGCAAGCTCTACTATTTTACCAGCATACATTACTGCAATACGGTCACTAATATATTTAACCATTGAAAGGTCATGTGCAATGAAAAGGTATGTCAGCCCATGTTTTTCCTGCAATTCTTTCATTAAGTTAACTACTTGGGCCTGGATCGAAACATCCAACGCAGAAATTGGTTCATCAGCAATAATAAATTCAGGATCAACGGCTAGTGCTCTCGCAATCCCGATACGCTGACGTTGTCCACCACTGAACTCATGTGGATATCGAATCGCATGTTCTTTATTTAAACCAACTGTATCTAAAAGTTCTTCTACTCGCTTTGTTTTTTGTGCTTCATCTTTGATTAGCCCATGAATTTCAATACCTTCTAAAATAATTTCTTTTACCGTCATCCTTGGATTCAAGGATGCATATGGATCTTGAAAAATCATTTGCATTTGACGGTTAAATTGCTTCAATTCTTTCTTTGACTTACGTCCATGAACATCAATACCATTAAATTTTACTTCACCACTTGTTGCATTATATAAGCGAATGATCGTTCTTCCCGTTGTTGATTTTCCGCAACCAGACTCTCCAACTAAACCAAATGTTTCCCCACGATAGATGTCGAAACTGACACCATCTACTGCTTTGACAATACGCTTTCTTCCTGCTTGAAAATATTGTTTTAAATTTTTGACTTCTACTAATTTTTCTTTATTCATCATCGATTCTCCTTCCCAGCAGAAAGGTTCCCTTTTGCGATACCTTTCATTCGCTTTTTCACTGCTTCAGGAGGTTCCACATCAGGTGCATCATCATGTAGTAACCATGTTGCCGCATAATGTGTATCTGACACCTTAAACATCGGCGGTTCTTCTTCCAAGTCGATTTGCATAGCATATTCGTTTCGAGCGGCAAATGGGTCCCCTTTTGGCGGATTGATTAAATCCGGTGGTGTACCAGGTATTGCCATTAATTTCTCGTCTTCACTATCTACTGTTGGCATCGAACCAAGTAACCCCCAAGTATAGGGGTGTTTAGGATGATAGAAAATATCATCGACTGTTCCTATTTCCACAATTTTACCTGCATACATAACCGCTACACGATCCGCTACATTGGCTACTACTCCTAAATCGTGGGTAATAAATATAATAGAAGTGTCCATTTTCCTTTGTATTTCTTTCATTAGTTCTAAAATTTGTGCTTGAATTGTTACATCAAGTGCTGTTGTCGGTTCATCTGCAAGCAATACTTTCGGATTACAGGCAAGCGCAATTGCTATCACAACTCGTTGTCTCATACCACCTGAGAATTGATGTGGGTACTGGTTCATTCGGCTAGCTGAATCAGGAATTCCTACTAAATCCAACAATTCAACAGCACGATTGCGAGCTTCTGATTTCGATAACTTCTGATGTAAAATCAAACTTTCCATAATCTGTTTACCAACTTTCATTGTTGGGTTTAAGGATGTCATCGGATCCTGGAAAATCATTGATATATCCTTCCCCCGTATTTTCTGCATCTCTTTATCGGAAAGTTTTGTTAAGTCTTTTCCCTCAAATAGAATTTCACCTTCGGGAATGTGGCCAGCTGGCTTCGCAACAAGTCCCATCAAAGCTTTGACTGTTACGGATTTACCAGAACCTGATTCCCCGACAATTGCCAGTGTTTCACCTTTTTCCAGTGTGAAATCCACACCTCTTACCGCTTGAACCGTACCACCATAAGTATCAAAGAACACATGTAAGTGACGAACATCTAAAATGGGATTCATCTTCTCTCCCTCACTTTCTCATCTTCGGATCTAATGCATCTCGTAATCCATCCGCTAAAATATTAAAGCCAATCATTAATAAAGAAATAATTACAGCTGGGTAAAGTAGCATATATGGAAATACTCTATAATCATCAAAGGCCGTATCGATAAGAGTTCCTAGTGATGCGATCGGTGGTTGTAGGCCTAAACCAATAAAACTTAAAAAAGCCTCAAAGAAGATTGCACTAGGAATCGTAAACATCGTATTAATAATGATCATACCTGTCACATTTGGTATTAAGTGTTTCATCAATATCCGCTTATCATTTGCACCTAATGTTCGTGCCGCTAAAATGAACTCTTGTCCTTTTAATTTTAGTACTTGCCCACGTACAATACGTGCCATACCAATCCAACCTGTTATCGTTAAGGCAATCGTAATAGCAATTAAACCTGGTTTCAATAAAATGATCATTAAAATAACTACAACCAAATTTGGTATTCCGGAGAGAATTTCAATAATTCGTTGCATGATATTGTCTGTTCTGCCGCCATAATAACCAGATATTCCACCGTAGATAACACCGATTACCATATCAATCATCGCTGCAAGAAAACCAATATATAATGAAATTTGTGTGCCACTCCAGATACGTGTCCATAAGTCCCGCCCCATACTGTCAGTACCAAACCAAAAATATTGATCTTCTAATCCTCGCGCTGCATAAATATCTACTTCCATTGCAACCGTTACATAACCATCTTCACTTTCTTCTTTCGTGATTACTACTTCTGTGTCTTGCACATATTCTTCCTCTATTTCATATCCAGCTAAGCCACGTTCTATCGCCTCTTCTTCGGTTGCGCCTTGCACTTCATATGTTTGCATACCATCGAATCCGATCGCTTCTAATCCTTTTACCTTCGGAGGCAAATAGGCAGCATCATAATTCGCACCTTCATTGGTGTAATCATTCATGAAGGGTCCAATAAAAGCGATTAAGATTATGAAGACAATTACGATTAATCCAGTAATAGCACCTTTATTTTTACAAAGTCGGATCCAAGCATCCTTCCAAAAGGAAAGTTGCGGACGTGAGAGTTCTTCATTGGCATCATCTGGTAAATGGACACGTTCGAACTTTTCCACATTATACTTCTTTGTACCATTGTCCATTAGTCCTTCCCTCCTGTAATACGGATTCTTGGATCTATCATTCCATAAAGTAAATCGACAATTAAAATTACCAAGATAAATAATACCGAAAACAGCATGGTTGTCCCCATAATTACAGGATAATCATTAACACTAATCGAACGTACAAATTGTTCACCAATCCCCGGTACAGCAAAAATTTGTTCAATCACTAATGTACCTGTCATTAAACTAACGGTTATGGGGCCTAAAACGGTAATAACAGGTATTAAAGCATTTCGCAATGCATGTTTAAACATAATACTTGAATTTGAAACCCCTTTTGCTCGTGCCAATTCAATATAATCAGACCCTAATACTTCAAGCATTTCAGTTCGCATGAAACGTGCACAGATCGCCATCGGAAATATCATCAGCGATATCGTAGGTAGTACCGTATAAATCGGTCCTTCCCAAAAAGAGGGCGGGAAAATTCTCCATTGTACTGCAAAGTAATATTGCAAGAGCCCTGCGAATACAAATGATGGTATGGATATCCCGATAACAGCTAAAACATTGGAAGAGTAATCTACCCAAGTGTTATGTCTAATCGCAGCGATCATCCCTAAAATAATTCCAAAAATAGAACCAATAATTAAAGCTTGTGCACCTAAATGTGCTGATGGACCAATTCGATCCAGTATTATGTCTGTTACCGACCGATTATCATATTGAAACGACACGCCTAAATCACCTTGTACCATTCCAAGCATGTATTTGGCATACTGTACAGGTACAGGATCATTTAATCCATATTCCTCTAGTAATATTTGCTCCTGTGCTTCTGTCATTTTGCCACCAAGTTCGTTAAACGGAGAACCAGGAAGTAATTTCATGAGAAAGAATGTTGCTGTTGCAATAACAAACAATGTAATAAACATGTAAACCAGTCGTTGTAAAATATATTTGGCCAATGCTTCCACCTCCTATATCATAAGTTCACCTTAATCTTAGTTTTATACGTTGAACATGGATGTGTAAAAAAGAGCATAGCTCAGGCAAACCTAGGCTATCCCCTCCTTTACCTTGCTATACTATAAAATATGACTATGAACAGTGAGGATTTTGCCCCCACTGTTCATCAGTCTTAAATGTTACTTAACAATATCCACATATTTAAAGCTATAGTCGTTACCGAATGGGTTTAATGATTCCATACCTTTTAAATAATCTTTAGCAAGTACTGAAGTTTTACGCTGCATAATTGGCCCTATGGCTGCTTCTTCTAACGCAATTTTTTCTGCGTCTTGCATTGCTTCGAATCGTTCTACAGGGCTTGTTGCTAATTCTCCTTTTGCTGCTTCTACAAGTGCATCATACTCTTCGTTAGAATATCCAATATCGTTATTTTCTCCATCTGTCACCCAAAGATCTACGAAGGAAATAGCATCCTTATAGTCAGGTCCCCAACCGGATACTGCTAATTCATAATCTTGTTCCCGCATAATTTCTAATTGTTGTGCCCATGGAACATTGTTCGCTTCAATCGTTAAGCCTTCTAAATTAGTTTCTAATTCTGTTTTCATGAATTCACTAATATTTTTAGCGACATCACTGTCCCCACTTAAGAAGGATAAAGTCACTTCGTCAAACCCTAGTTCTTCTTTTGCGGCTTCCCAAAATTCCTGTGCAGCTTCCACATCATAGGCTAAAACGTCACTACCTGTTTGGAAATCTTCTCCTGTTTCTGGATGCTCAACAAAGCCTTCCGGAACAAAGAAATTAACTGGTGTTGAATCATTACCATAAACCACATCAATATACGCTTGTTTATCAAACGCTTTAGCTAATGCTTTTCTAAAGTTAAGGTTTTGCATATATTCGCTCGCAGTTTCTGAATCTTGATTAAACTTCAACCAGAAGACACTTGTTTCCGTAAGAGAAAGAAATTCTGGACTTGTTTGATTATCTTGTACCTGTGCACCTGACAAGGTAACACGGTCTAATTCACCTACTTCATAGTTTGAAAGTGCTGTATCTGCATCTTTAATTACTTTTACTGAAATACCGTCTAATGCCACATTTTCTGCATCCCAGTAATTTTCATTTTTCTCTAATTCCCAACCTGCTTCAGCCTCCCATTCTGTCATCTTAAATGGACCGTTTGACAGCATACTATCAGGAGACAGAGCGAAGTCATCACCTTGTTCCTCAACAAATTCTTGATTCATCGGTAAAAATGTTGGAAAAGCGGCATATGACTCAAAATAAGGTACCGGTTTCTCTAATTCAACCACAAATGTATGATCATCTGGAGCACTTACACCTAATTCTGATGGGTCTAATGGTTCTACATCAGATTCATCATCTTCTGTTACATAGATTTCAGCAGCATTTTTCACTTTGCCATTCATTAAGTAATTAGCATAAAATGAACCGTTGCCCGGATCAATAGCACGTTGCCATCCGTAAACGAAATCGTGTGCAGTGACTGGATCTCCGTTTTCCCATTGTGCATCTTCACGTAAGTGGAAAGTATACGTTAATCCATCTTCACTTATTTCTGTTTCATCTTTCTTGGCGATACCGGAAACTATTTCACCCTCAGGCGCCAGACGATACAAACCTTCATACACGGTATCAGTGTATTGAATGGATACATTATCCTCGGCAAGAATCGGATCCATAGTAGGAATATCTGAAGTAGATGCAATTCGCAGAACTTTTTCGCCTTCTTCTTCCCCATCGCTTTCGTTTTCACCATCAGTTTCATTTTCTTCTACATTGTCCTTGTCTGTATCGCCTTCCTCTGCACTATCTTCAAAGGAACACGCAGCTAGTACTAATCCAAGAACAAGTGCTAACACTAACAACCACCATTTGTTACCTCTCATTTCAATACCCCCTATATATTTTTTATAAAACATTAAAACTTGTACTCTTGAATACTGAGAATATTCACTAATATTAGCTGTAATCTGTCAATTATGGTTCTTAAGAATATTGCTAATCTGAAGCAAATATCTCATAATTAAAATAGGAAAGGAGACAATTTCTCATGAAAAAATGGCTCCAGCATGTAACTCTAATATTTGCACATTGTTTAGTATGTCTACTATTAGTCATATTATTTACAAGTCATGCTTCATTACTGGACTACATCAATATTACTTTTTATATCGGGACATTTTATATAATGATAGGACTATTACTTTATGTAATATCAAAGAAATTCTTTGATATCACAACTCTTAGTTTTAGAAAAGTGATTACTAGAGTGAACAACCAGAAAAATGGGCACAGCAGCTTTGAAGAACATCCATTACCTTCTGACAGAGTTAATACGAATTGGGTAACTTTCTTTATTATTCAAGGAGGGGCTCTACTAGGAATTATGCTAATATTATTTATATTTTATTATTAGATTTTAAAAGTATGTTAATTTCTAATAATTTTTGTAAAAATAACAATAGGGAAGAATATTTACGATGGAATATAAATTTTACCTGTACACAGTGAAGTGAGTAATTTTGCTTAAATAAGGGCATCTTATTTTACTCAAGAAAAATCTTTGTATTTTTAACTCTATATTAAAGAATAGAACTCAAAATGAAACAACACACCATCTAAATAGCCAATGACTACAAATAGATCAGTCGAAATCTAACAATAAATCAATGAACGTTTATTTCATTTTACTAATATCCACTGATTTCTTACATAAAACTGTCAGATAATCTTACGTTTTTTCAAAATCACTATTTCGTTTAATACGGTCAATGTGCTGATTTTATACTCTCCATATATAAGAAAAGCGCAGAGCGCCCGATTAGAAACCTAGCGTCTGGAACGAATTAACTGAGATAAAGGAATCACGGTGAGTTTACGAACCGATGATGACTTATCGTAGGGCAATTCATGAAGTCGCCTAGTTTCTGGGCGCTCGGAGCTAGACATCTGCGCAAAATTTATACTTTCTTATCTTATAAGAAAAACTGAGCAAAATTCGCTCAGCCCTTATGACTAAAAAGCTAAAGGTTTACCATTTCTCTAGCATCCATTTTGAAATATTTAAACAGCCTTATCACCACTCCGGCTGCCCACTTTCCTTTCCGTGGGGTTTGCCCTTCAGCTAACTTTTACGAGCAAAACCCGCTAGAAAAAGTGGATCTTCAGGTCAAACAATTTCCACAGGAGTTAAAGTGGGCGGCCTTCGCTAAGTTCTGCTCTACAACTCTAGCATGAAGTAACATTGCTGCTTTTATACTTATGGATAGCGGTTCTTGCTCTTATCTATTTTATAAAATTCAACCTATTACTTCTGACTAGAATTGTTGCACATTCTCATAGCGGAGACTAATTACGTAGACTCCTGCGGGAATAGCGCGAGCCGAAAATCCACTTTGCAAAATGTTTTTCTTTGCAAAGTTAGTTGAGGCCGTGCCCGCGGAAAGCGAAGTAATTAATCGGAGCGTTGGCAAACACACATAAAATATGTCAAAATAACTAATTCGTTAAACACGGTCATTGCGCTGATTTTATACTTTCTTGTCCAAAATAAAAGCCTTGGAGGGGTTCCAAGGCTTTAAAATAGTATTTCATAAAAACAAGCAAAGATGATCTAGCGATTTATTCAGGAATGTAAGGTAAATCTCGATTTTTAGGAACGTTAATCACATGTGTATCGGTATATGCGAGAATTCCTTCTTTACCATATTCACGTCCTATTCCTGACTGTTTCACGCCACCAAATGGGAAGCGGACATCAAGACCTTGAACTGCTGCCGTATTAATCATGGTAGTACCGGCCTGAATATGCTTTGCAACATCTATGGCATGCTCTTCTTTCCCCCAAACAGAACTAGTTAAGCCAAAAATACTGTCATTGGCAAGTTCTATTGCATGCTGATCATTTTCAAAAGGTAAGATCGGTACAGTTGGCCCAAACTGTTCTTCTACAACGATCGGGTCGTTTTGATCTGCACCTAAAACGACTGTAGGCTGCATGAAATAACCTTCTTCAAATAATTCCTGATCAAGGATCGTGCCTAATTTCACTATTTTAGCTCCCTTGCCTGCAGCATCGTCCACTAAGCTTTGAACATATTCTGCTTGCTTTTGGTTATTAACCGGTCCCACCGTTACATTATTATCAAAAGGGTCTCCAACCCTTATCCACTTATTAGCCGCTTCTATATACTTTTCAACAAACTGATCATAAATTGACTGGTCCACATAAACTCTTTTTGCAATCATGCAGATTTGTCCAGCAGTGAGGAAATTAGAAATAACTAATCGTCGCATTGCTCTTACATCATTTACATCAAAATCACTTAAGAT
This sequence comes from Gracilibacillus thailandensis, assembly GCF_010994055.1. Lineage (NCBI taxonomy): Bacteria > Bacillati > Bacillota > Bacilli > Caryophanales > Bacillaceae > Gracilibacillus > Gracilibacillus thailandensis. The sequence goes on from NZ_WJID01000005.1 coordinate 64,512, forward strand.
AATGGCTGCATCATTTCCACCTAATTCTAATGTCATATGTTTAATAGTGTCTGCTGCCGCCTTCATGATGTGTTTGGCTGTTTCCGTTCCTCCAGTAAAGGCAATCTTTGCGATTTTAGGATTGGATGTTAATTCAACTCCGACATCTGCTTCCCCGTGTACCATGTTTAATACTCCTGGCGGGAATTCGTCTGCAATGATTTCAACAACTCTACTAACAGCAAGCGGTGCTAAAGGACTTGGTTTTAATACCATCGTGTTTCCAGCCAATAAAGCTGGTGCTATCTTAATAGTAGAAAGGGAGATCGGATAATTCCAAGGTGTGATTGCAGATACTACACCAATAGCATCTTTTGCAATAATCGTCTTACCGTTATCGTGTTCTTGCACCTCGTTTTTTAATACTTCTTTGACATTATCACATGCATATTCCATCCACATCAGTGAAACACCAATTTCACCTTCAGAATCATAGAGTGCTTTTCCATGCTCACGTGATAACAATTTTGCAATTTCAGGTGTGTTATCTTTAATTTTCTGAATCGCCCTTCTCATGCGTTCAACCCGATCATCAATAGACGATTCTCTCCAAGTTATAAAGGTCTCGTGTGCTACATCAATAGCTTTGATAGTATCTTCCACTGTGTTAACTGGTGCATACCCTACAATTTCATTCGGATGTGTAGGATTTTCTCGTGGCTCCTGTTTCTCGGCCTTATACTTTTCTCCATTAATAATAGCATCTATTATAATCTCTTTTTCAGCCATAGATTTTACTCCTTTCATGTTGAAATCTTGTTATAGTTATTCCCCGTAATTCATAGAATCATGCATCGTATGATTATTCCATTAAGTAATCTTTCAACTTTGCCCTACAAGTGTTATGATAAAAGTGAATATGTTAATAAGAGAAATTATTTCTTACATGTGATAAAATCAATTACGTATATCTCGAAATAAATGTAACCATGAATAATGGAATCGTAAAAAATATACATACAGATTTATAGAGGTGAAGTAAAGTGAACACAATTTTTTCAGGTATTCAACCGAGTGGTAGTCTAACATTAGGAAATTATTTAGGTGCTATGAAGCATTTTGTCTCCCTGCAAGAAGATAACCAGTGTTATTTCTGTGTAGTAGACCAACATGCCATTACCGTGCCACAAGACAGATTAAAATTACGCGAAAACATTAAATCCCTTGCAGCATTATACATAGCTTCTGGAATTGATCCAGACAAATCTGTTCTTTTTATTCAATCAGAAGTGCCTGCTCATACACAATTAGGTTGGATGCTACAAACGATCAGTTACATAGGTGAATTAGAACGCATGACCCAATTCAAAGATAAATCCAAAGGAAAAGAAGCAGTATCTGCTGGTTTATTAACTTATCCGCCGCTAATGGCTGCAGATATTTTACTGTATAATACCAACATTGTGCCTGTTGGTGATGATCAAAAACAACACTTGGAATTGACGCGTGACTTAGCTCAACGTTTTAACCATCGCTACAATGACATTTTTACAATTCCGGAAATTAGCATTCCTAAAGTTGGTGCTCGAATTATGTCCTTACAAGAACCAACGAAAAAAATGAGTAAATCAGATGATAACCAGAAAGCTTCTATTTTTATGCTGGATACAGAAAAACAAATTGAGAAGAAAATTAAGAGTGCCGTTACTGACTCTGATGGTATTGTTCAATATGACAAAGAAAACAAACCAGGAATTAGTAATTTATTAACTATTTATGCAAGTTGTACAGGTGAATCCATTAAAGAACTAGAACAAAGATATGAAGGTAAAGGTTATGGAGAATTTAAACAAGACACTGCCAATGCTGTGATTGAGACATTACGTCCGATTCAAGAACGTTATAACACACTAATTGAATCAGATGAATTAGATGATCTACTTGATCAAGGTGCTGATAAAGCTAACTTTGCTGCAAATAAAATGTTACGTAAAGCGAAAAAAGCAATGGGGCTTGGGCGAGTACAGAAAAAGAAAAAATAAGAAAAGAGAAAGTCCTGCTTCTATGCTAGCATATAAAAAACCTTGGAGACCCTAACAGCTCCAAGGTTTTTTAAGTTTTTATGAACGTAATGATTTAGTTGAATATGGTTGGTGCTCCCGCTCCCATATGTCTTCATAAAAAGCTTGACCTTTAATAATTTGTTTACAAAAAACTTCATGTTTTGTACTCCACCCGGTCACTAAATCGTTGTAAAGCTTTTCCCATGCTTCATTAAACGTCATTCTTTTAATGGAGTGATATTGCTCTGGGGCCCATTCTGTTAACCAGTATCTTACTTCTTCCAGACAATGTGCGACTTCTAACTGATCCAAAGCAATCATTAACAATTGTTTTAATTGACGCTCTCTTCTCGTCAAACCTACCATATATTCTGGCGGTAATGATAAAATGTGAAATTCTTTATCTGTATGGTCAGGTATTGAATATGTCTTGGCGGTCCGTCCCTCAATCAGATCAAACACTAACCGCTCCTGACGTGGGATTAGTCTGCTTTTTCGAATCGGTATATGATATCCCATCGTATCAAACGCTAGAATCGATGAACCGTTCGTGATCACGCAAGCATAATCAAGCTGTTGCCGTTCTTGATTTTTGCGAATGTAGGCACGTTGATAAATTTGATCTAACATTGATTGAGGTATATCTTGCAAATCGTTTTCAATGTATTGAAAGGTTTTGTCATCGATGAAGAGTATCGGAGCTTGATCTAGAATTTCAATACCGTCTGACTTTCTCCATTCATGGAAGGGACATACATTATAGCCGTTTTCTTCTCCTTCAAACCAATTGACCCATACATCATGTAAATACAACATATGACGAACCCTCACTTTGACTAATCTGTTTTATCAAACAGTATGACCAATACACGATAATTTATTCTTTTCTTGTTATTATTTAACAGAAAATAGTGTCATCCTTTGAACAGATATCCCCATAAAAATAAGGCCAAGGAGGAAGAAATAACATTCAATTTTGATTTGAACAATAGCAAGATAATCGAGAAAAGACAAACCAGCTGGTATAAAATTTAGATAAAGAATGATCGAAACGCCACCCGATATAGATAATCCAAATCCTACTAAAAAAAGCAACAGATAAATCACCACAACCCGCCCCTTAACCGCTTTATACTAATTTATATGTACAAGCCTCTAAACTATGACAATAGGACGCATATTGGTTATGGACAGCATAAGAAAAACCGGCAACCCCCACCCGGTCCTGTCCAAAGTAGTTATTTTAACATGAATAATAGGCGTAACAACCGCTACGGCTTGCCCACTTCGCTTTCCGTGGGGCGTGTCTTCAGCAAACTTTTGTAAAGAAGATCACGCTGATCCCACTGGAGTCGAAGTGGACCACCTGCGCTAAATAACGTTCTACATTTTTTTAACGTACGGACATTACGTCTTTTATTTTACATTGTATAAAACCTCAAAAAGTTAGCTGAAGGTAAAACCCCACGGAAAAGGAAGCGGGCAGCCGGAGCGATGCTTTTCGTCTACATATCATTTCAAAATGACCACCTATGATACAAAAACACTATCATGCCGCGTAATATATACTTCCCTTATAATTAAGAAAAGAGGACAGGTAATCCT